>NZ_JAAHGN010000263.1:0-7936 GCF_010672485.1 Moorena sp. SIO2C4
TAGTAGTTGCTGAATCTCTGCTGCTGCCTCTGCCAAATTTTGTTTTTGGGCTGTGGCATAGTTGTTCTGAGTGCTAACTATTTGGCTGTCATTGGCTGTTCCCGCGTAAGCAAAAGCGTTTGAGGAATTTCTCTGGTCTATGTTGAATGTATTCTCTTCTGATATAGGTGGACTATCTACTGTGTTTTTGATATAAATATCATTATTAATAGGTTTGCTAGCCATAACCTTGATGATTTCTTTTATATCAGCACTTTGATGACGATAAATTTGTATTTGTTCATCTTTAGCCTTTAATTCAGCTCGATATTTTTCTTCGACTGCTTTGAGTGCTAACTCATAGTGCTGCTTGAAATCATTTTCAATTTCAGCTTTGTTGAATTCCCTAGGTATGTTGATGCGAATCACGATAGTACCATCCCCCTTATTCTCAATAGCTTGAATCCCTAACTCCTGTGCCCCGCTTTCAACTTTTATCTTCTGGAATGAGGTAAAAAATGCCTGCCAGTTAACTCCATTAATGAAAATCAAATCAAGAGTTTCTAAAACTTTTTTAAATAACTTAGTAAATTCTCCTGGAGCAAAGTTACCGCTATGGGGACGGCGCTCTTGTTGAGAATCTCGCAGATAAACATAAGGACAAATTATCCCATCAAGATTTGTAGCATTATTGATATTCCAGTCTTTTATACAAGCCCCAGTCAATAATGCTTGTTCAAAGTTAGTATTCAATGCTTGGACTGCCGTTAGATTAGCTCCAGTGAGATTGGCTTGACTGAGATTAGCGTGACTGAGATTAGCGTGACTGAGATTGGCTCCACTAAGATTAACGTTACTAAGATTAGCTTGAGTGAGATTAGCTTGAGTGAGATTAGCTCCAGTAAGATTAACGTTACTAAGATTAGCTCCAGTCAGATTGGCTCCAGTTAAATTTATTTTGATTAGATCTGGAACTAACTCAGTGTTTCTTTTCCTCGACTGATTCCAAGCTTCTACTCTTTTTTGGTATAAAATTAGGTCTTCGTTGTTTGGTTGTTGCTGAGTGATAAAGCTCATCGGAGCAAGATCATTCCAAATGGGAGGCAATTCTGCGGGATTCTGAAATAAAACTGGCAACCAACTAGCACAGGGAAAATCATTCTCTAATCCTTGCAATTGTTCCCTTGCTTCCCTTACTGAAATATATAACGATTTTCCCCTTGAAAATGACTTAAGAAATCCCTTTAAAAACTCCTGAGCCACTAGATCTGGTACTGGCTCTCGCATCACAATAACTTGCGGGATGTGCAAGTCAGTTAAACTTTGTGCTAAACCTAGCCCATCACAAGAGTTAAATATAGCTATCTTTAATCCCCGTTCAATTGAAGCTTTTAAAGCATTTTTTAAATCACTAATTAGTAAACTATCTGTTCGGTTAATATAAATATAGCCACTCTTGCCATCTACTTGGCTGTAACTATGCCCAGAAAAAAAGAGGATATCCCAGGCTTTTTCGTCCCATAGTGCCCTATCTAATGCCAGGCGTGACGGCTCAACCAGAAACTTAATTTCTGTATCAGGTAAATCTTCTAGTAATTCTCGGTCTTTTTCAAGATTAATTCCGTCACTGTTTCCTAAAACAGCTAAAATTCTCACCTTATCGTTGATAATAGAAGAAACGGGGCGCTTAACTTTATCATAGGTTAATTCCCCCAAAGCCACCTCAGCCTTGCGGTAATAATCAAAAATGTCCCACAGATGCCAGGGGATTCGTCGTAATTGAATATCTTCCACTTGGATAATTACACGAATTTCTTCAGAACGATTTAAATTTTGAAGAAATCCCTCTTTGATGACACGAAAATCTTGATAATTAAGCCAACTATTTAGATTTTTTTCCAAGTCATTGGATAATTGCCGAAACTGATCGATACTGATGATAGAAGTGTTTAGCTGTGTTTTTTTCTTCAAAGAGCGTACAGAAAAGCCTAGGTTTTGATATATTGAATACCAGCGCTTATGGAGTTTTGCCAATTCTGGTGCTGGGGGCAATTTTCCTAGTCTTTCTATTGATGGAAGAGCACGCTCATCTCCAATTTTTAGAGTAGCTGAAAAAGCAGTTTCTAGGTTTCCCTCTCCTAGATTTATTACAACTAATTTACCCATTTCCATTTTATAATTATAAAAACTTAACAACTACACCATAAATAAATATGTATAACTGAACTTATCATAGTCTATTTTAACGCTGAATTTATCTCCATAATCAGCCCTAAACCTTAGCTGGATGCCAAGATCACCAAGTTGTGATTGTGCTTCTATAAAAGTTTCAGATAAGTCATAATCAAGTACAACCAACTTGGTATTTTCTGGTAAATCGTTTGGGTTGCTGATAGCATATAGCTGTAGCAGAATATCTACTTCATTATTACTTTCTATAGCCACATGGACGACTAAAGCCATCTGGCATCCATTATCCCAGGTAATTTTTTTAACTCGATTGACTCCTTTTATGTGCCTAGGAGCATCTCTATAAGAATATTGTATTCTTCCTAAAATATCTTCCCATGGATACCAGTTTTCTTGCTCAGCATCATAAAAGTCATTGCGCAACCAATTGTTCAATTTTACTGGCTTCTGATCAAGTTCAGTCTGCCAGGGATTTAGGAGTGAGGTTTCAGGTTCTACCTTTAGCTCATAAATTGGCTCATAACGATGAAAGGAGTCTTCTAATGGCTGACGATCTAACACTTGCTCGACTGACAAAACTGGAAAACTAGAGCCAATATAATTTAATTTTTGAGCATTTAAGGTTACCAAGGCTTCCAGATTATTAGCGATTGCATAAACCAACTCTTCAGCAACTTCAAAACCTGTAAGCTCTATCAGGTCGTATAATCGATCTTTCTCTAAGATGGTGTAATCGACAGAGCATTCCTTTAGAATTCCCATTACCATAGAGAAAATTTCTCTAGCATCTTTTTCCCCCCTCAGGATTTTGGCGTAATAAAAGAATTTAGCTACAGTCGCTTTGGCAACATAGCCCTCCATGCGCTGGGATTCAATAATTTCCAACAACTTTAGCGTCTGTTCTGAAAACGACTCTTGCTCGATCAGGAGACACATCAAGACACTTAAACCTACCAAAACCCTCATGATTGAACATCTATAGCAGTTTTCAAATGAACACACCCATTGAATCTTGGTTACAGCAACAGCTCATTCTCAGCTTACCCCCTCCCCTAATCAAGGATGGGGGCTATTCAAGTCAAAACCGCTGTATGCATCTTGTTACTAAATTTAGTAGTCCCTGAATTGAGAGTCTTGCGGAATCTCGGGGTTGACTGAAGACTGTTTACCTTTTACTAGGTTACGCAATCGCGCTGATTTAGACCCCTTTGATAGAGAAGACCGAGGTTTACGGCTGCTTGGCTCCTGATCCAGTACCTGGTTTAGATTCTCGTTCATCTCCAGGAATAACTCTTGCAATTCATCCAGACGCCTCTCTACATGGGAGTCAGTCTTAGGTACAGTGGATCCTCCCAGGGATTGAGCAACTCCTTGAATCGCAAGTGCGAGATCAGTAACATTGGTTTGTTTTCTGAGGTTCTCAACGGAGGATTCTACTACTGTTAAACGTTCTTCTACTGAGTCATCGGTTTCCAAACCCTGTCTCAGCAGTCTGTTGATTAACTCTGTCACTGAAATGCCCTTCTCCTCAGCGCGGTCTTTGAGGGCTTGTGCTAGGTCTTCAGATAGTCTGAAGCTAACTAGTTTCCTAGACATAACAATTTATTCACATTAACTAGTGATATACGTATTATAGCTTTTTTGGTAGCTAGTGATATATGTATTATAGCTGCTTGCTGATCAGTAATTACTATAATATCGTTCCTATAACCCAGTTAATATAGGGATTTAAGCTATTTTCAAAAAGATATCCCCGACGTCAGCCTTTCTGCTAGTGGCCAAATGTGATATACATATGATATACAAAAGATGTACATTATTTAAGCTGCCCACATGAAACCTGCGACTCTAAGAGACTTTTTCAGAAAAGTGAGAACTCCGATAGCGGTAGTGAGCGCAATACTTGTCGGAGTTAACGCTGGGGTTCAAATTTACCAAAATTTAGATTTAAATAGTCAAATCCAGGAGATTATCAACAAAACCTGGGATCATAGTGAGTCTTCTGCTGAGACAAGCAGGAAAGATACAGACTTTCCTGGATATCGAGGTCCTAAATCCTGAAGAAGCTACGGAAATTCGTAACCTGCCCACCTAGCGGCAAGGGGAATGGGTCGATGAGGGTGTATCTCTAGCTATGGTCCCTGTTTTAGGGAGGCAACTGAGTTGGGGCTTAGAAATTTTTCCAGTCCCTTTTGGTATAGTAATTAGAATAATTTGGAGAAAAAGCTGGATGTAGCATTTCCGATCAAAGTCTTCCCATTGCGGTAAGACTTCCCTTTAAGCTGGTTGACTCAAGGCTTCAGTTAGATAATCTGCCGCTGCTTCCACTAATGCGATCGCATTTTCATAAATCATGCGAGTTGGTCCAATAATTCCCACACTTCCCACTGGGACTTGGTCTTGCTGATAGTTAGCAGATACCAAAGTACAGCCACGCATCGGTTGCAAGGAATTCTCTGCACCAATCCTAATTTTCACACGGGACTTAACTTCCAACTCTTCCGGTACTTTAAAGATTACTGACCACAATTGCTCCTGTTCCTCTTCCAACAGATGTAGTAAGTCTAGAGTCTGGTCTATTTCCGCAAATTCTGGTTGACGCAACACCTCTGAGATGCCACGAATCATAATCGGGCTGGACTTAGGTACTACAGTGCGACGGGTCAACTCAGTTAATAAATTGCTTAAAAAATCCGCATAGCGGACAAATTCTCGGTCTAATTCACTCCAATCTAATTTCTCCAATTCCGTGAGAGTTCGCCCTCGCAGCTTACTATTCAAAAAGTTAGATAATATTTTTAACTCCCGCTCCACAATCGACTCATCAACGGTCTTATCATCCTCTGAGTGGGGCAGATTCATCAATACCGACTGAGTTTCATAACTATCGGTCACTATAATCAACATCACCTGCCCTAGCTCTAGGTGCATCAACTGTAGATGGCGCAGGCGAGTAGTGCGATTGTCAGGGAAAGTAATTAAAGCAATATATCCACTGACCGTTGCCAGAATTTGAGCAGCATCCCTTAGCAATACCTCAAACTTAGCTTCCTCCCAGTTCAACTTCTCTGCCAGTAAATTTTCAACATACTGACTCAAGGTTTCTGACGGTTGAATCAGCTGGTCAACATAGGTTCGATAACCTGAATCAGAAGGAACCCTACCTGCAGAGGTATGGGGTTGATATAGTAGTCCAACTTTTTCCAACATACTCATGCAAGAGCGAATCGTGGCTGGACTCACACTCAGGTCATATTCTTGAACCAAGGCTTTAGAACCAACCGGTTCCGCCGTGGCAATATAGTGACGAATAGTCGCCCAGAGAATATGTTGTTGCCGAGTTGTTAAACTTAGTTGTTGGCGAGACATTTTGAACCAAAGCTGAACTTAATTTGAAAGGGAAAAAAGTCTAAATTAGAGGGAGGAGTTACCATTAAGGTGATCAAACATACTAATAATGGAATGTTGCCTAAAAGCTGGGTCTAGTTAAGCCTGCTTTAGTCCAAAACAGTAGGGCTGATAATTAGATATCCCAATCAATCACCAAAAATCAGGGTTGGTTTTGGTGAAACTTGGAAGTATCTGGGATTTATCCATAGCTATGGCAGCGTCTGCTCACCCAAGGATTAAGTTGGTTATTAATACATTTTATCTAAAAATATTTGCTGTAAGAACATTTGTTCTAAGATAGCAGAATCTACTCATAGCAGTAGTTAGTAGTGAGCTGCAATTAGTAACGAGGAATGCTATGATCAACTATGATTGAGTATGCGTCAATACCCCCAGCTACATTCTTGACATTCGTGAACCCCTGACTGATTAACCACTGACACATCTGAGCCGAGCGCATACCATGATGGCACATGACCATGGTTTCAGCTGTGGGGTCAAAGCGAGTAGAGATTTCCCCAGACCACTGAGCAAATTCACTCAAAGGCAGAATTTCAAACCCTTCTATAGAAGCGATCGCAACTTCTTGCCGTTCTCGGACATCAATAAGCTGTAACTGCTCCGGGGAATCTGCCATCTGCCTTGCCAGTTGTTCAACACTGATTTCAACAAGAGGTTGATCAAACGATTGAGCGACCATAGGACGTAAATAGCTGTAACGCGCTTGTTTTCGTAGTTTTGACCTTTATTCTACCTCTAGTAATCGCAATTTTATTTATTCACCCTAAATATAATGAGCAGATGATGGGGTGATCAGCTATGGTGGCTGATTAATATGTAGCAATATTTAAAGTAGTTAATATCAGGATTAACATCAGCTGTCAGCCCTCAGCTATCATTTATAAAATAAACATCGAACACGATAATTTAATAGTTCGAGATTTTACAAAATTGAAAGTTTGGGCATTTGTCCATCTAAGTATTCAGGCATTGTCTGATAGCTGATAGCTGATAGCTGATAGCTGATAGCTGATAGCACCTCAAGTAGCGTGCGCATTAGCTGATAGCTGATAGCTAATTGCTAAGGAATAAATTAACGCCAAAGGTATCAAATAATAATTAATGTGGCAGATAGCAGAGTGTCACAGGTGTTGCTATCGAACAACAGAGGTTTATAGGAAAATATAAGTAAGTACTGTAATTTCTAATAGTTTACTGCTACTCAAATAGGGAGGAAATAGTAACAACTAGTCTTAGGAGGGTTTTGCAATGGTGCGACAAGGTGTTAGAGGAGTCATAGCTTTAATAGTAGCCCTCTGTTCTATGCCCGTTTTATCTCAGACAGCGAATTTTGCTTCTTTAAACTTATCACCGGGTTTTTCCCCAAGTCAGGGAGAAGTCAGTGGTCACACCGGTGGTGCTTACTCGTTGTCATCGATGGCAAATAGCGATCGCAACAATGATCCCTGTATTGGTTTTGGAGACCCTACTCCAGATCACCTGATGGTTTTGGAGGCAGATTTACCCAGTTTAACTATAGGGGTCAACACAGAGGGAAAGGATACCACTTTACTGATTCAGTTTCCCAACAATCAAATCCTTTGTGGGGATGATACAGGTTCCAAAAAAGATGCCAGCATAACCGCACAAAATTGGCCAGCTGGCACATACCAAATCTGGGTTGGTGCCTTTGAGGGAGGACAACGGTGGGATTACACCCTGACGGCTGTTGAGTAACCAAAAAGCGATGCAGCGAGGTAGCGCGGTCTTGGGGGAAACCCCCACTCGCTATTCCATCAAGACAAGGTAAACTAGTTAGTAATTTGTTCAAGCATTAATTCTGGTGACCTCTAGTGCTATCTGCCCTGATTGCTGACTTCCGTATTATCTTTGAGCGTGACCCAGCTGCTCGTAACTGGCTGGAGGTTTTGTTCTGCTACCCCGGTCTACAGGCTCTGCTGTTCCATCGCTGTTGTCACTGGTTACATGGGATTGGGATTCCATTCATTCCTCGACTGCTGAGTCAGTTATCCCGATTTGTTACAGGTATTGAAATTCATCCGGGTGCCAAAATTGGTCATGGTGTCTTTATTGACCACGGTATGGGTGTGGTGATTGGAGAAACCGCCATTGTGGGAGACTACTGTCTAATCTATCAAGGTGTTACCCTCGGCGGTACAGGAAAGGAAAGTGGTAAGCGTCACCCTACTCTAGGAGAAAATGCGGTAGTGGGAGCTGGTGCTAAGGTGCTAGGGAATATCCAAATTGGTAATAATGTCCGCATTGGTGCTGGGTCAGTGGTCTTGCGAGATGTTCCTTCCGATTGTACTGTGGTCGGTATTCCAGGTCGGATTGTCTATCGTTCCGGTGTACGAGT
>NZ_JAAHGN010000264.1:0-7935 GCF_010672485.1 Moorena sp. SIO2C4
TACCCAGACAGAGATTAGGCTGCAGTTTATTCTAGAAGCTGTTTTACTAAGTCTCGTTGGAGGTACAGTTGCGATCGCCACGGTACATTGGGCGACGATTGGGGTTGCCAATAAGTTTGAGTTGCCCTACGAATTTGAATTGGAAACGGCCACCTTGGCATTAAGCTCGGCAGTGGTGGTAGGGGTAGGCAGTGTTTTCTTCCCCGCCGTGCAAGCCAGCAAACTAGATCCAGTGAAAGCACTGCGCTCATCGAAGTAATATCATGTCCAGTTGAATACTTACACGAGGCGCGAAAGCAAGGCAGAGGGCAGAAGGCAGAAGGCAGAAGTAAAGGAGTAAGGTTTCAAGAGAGAAGGTTTTTTATCACTAATTATCCGGACTTGATATAAACAACTCTTCCCCATCGCCAATCCCTAATAAGCAACGGCAACCTGAAGCATCTCCTCTGGCGTAAGATGGGAATGCACCACTTCCCCATCACGGAACCAGACAATGCGCCTGGTGAGACGGGCTACCTCTGGCTCATGGGTTACCATCACTACGGTGATACCACTGGCATTGAGTTCCCCAAACAATTCCATCACTTCCCCAGTAGTGCGAGAGTCGAGAGCTCCAGTCGGTTCGTCGGCGAGCAAGAGAACAGGGTTGTTGGCAATAGCCCGAGCGATCGCTACTCTTTGCTGCTGTCCCCCAGATAATTGAGTGGGTTTATTATACATCCGATTTTCTAAACCCACTCGCTTCAAGGCTTCCTCGGCGCGATCGCGTCTTTCTGCCTTTGGCATCCCTGCATAAACCATTGGCAAAATCACATTGTCCAGCGCTGTCATCTTAGGCAATAAGTGGAACTGCTGGAAGACAAAGCCAATATTGCGATTGCGAATCTGGGCTAACTCTACATCAGTTAGCCCAGAAACATCTAGATTATCGAGATAATAGTGTCCTGAGGTTGGTTGGTCAAGACAACCAATTATATTCATGGTTGTGGATTTTCCCGAGCCAGATGTGCCCATAATTGAGCAATATTCACCCTGCTCTATAATCAGGTTAATGTTAGAAATGGCGTGAACTGCTGTATGGCCACTGCCATAAACTTTAGAAACCTCCTCCAAGCGAATAGCCACAGGTTGGTACTGATTACTTACCATTTGTGCAATTTCGATTGAATCATTGATTAGATTCGTTGGATTTCAACAAGTTAGAATAGCTAATGTAATTTTAGCAACATAGATATGGGATGTGTGAAAAGGATAAAGATTAAAAAATTCCCAATTCGCGCTTATTGCTACTTGGGTGATTAGATGTACAACAGACTTGACGTAATGATACCTCTGTCGGCAATTTTGGGGACGGTTTGTACTTTTGTCGTCCCTCAACCCTCTCAAACCAATCCTCATCCTGAGTTGCCTTTTAATCCTATCCAAACTGCCAATGCCACAAATCTTTTAGTAAACGTCAGTCCTCTCAATCAACAAGTTGGGCAAGCAGGCATTGTTGGTGAAGCTGGGGGAAATAGGGGAGAAGTCGCCGTGTTTCTTCCATCCATAAGCAGCGGAAAACACCGCCAGTCGAATGCTCTTAAAAAACCCGATGGCGGAACGCACAAAAGGGGAGACGCACAAAAGGGGAGAAGTTCGAGTGTTCCTTTCATTAATCCCAGTGGAAAGAGCCGTTTTTGGAGCGTTCCTCAGGAACACAAGACAGAGAGCAGTTCAGTGGTGCAGATGCCAAGTTTTGCTTCTCTAACTACCAATCGAAGTAACAACCAAACTCAACCTATCAAGGCAAATTTCCAGGAAAAAGCAGAACGGACTCAGCCCGATACTGAAACTAGAAAAGAACAAGAGCAGGAACAATTAGCAACAAAGCCGCAGAAACTAAAATTAACCCTTTCTAATGTTGTCATCTTAGCCTTGCAAAATAATAGAATTATCAAAAACGCTTACCTTCAAAGGATAATTGACCTACAAGAACTGGCAGTAGCTGAAGATGAATTTGCTCCCAATTTTACCCCAGAAATGTTCGTTGAATTCAATCGTAACCAGTTAGGATCCACTCTAAGAACAGACAGTGAATTAAATTTAGCTGTAACCTTGGATCTCAATATCATCACTGGTGGAGACCTGAAGGTGACGTGGAGTCCTAGAGGTAGATGGCAAGACAGTAATAATATTAGCAGCATCGGAGACGACTTATTAAGTCAAAATTTAACTTTCAGTTTTATACAACCTCTCTTAAGGGGATTTGGAGTAGATGTCAACAGAGCTCCTATTCAGATTGCCCGGCAGGAAGAAGCGATCAACATTGTTGAGTTAAAATCGAATCTGATCAACACCATTACAAATGCTATCGAAGCTTACCTGAGGTTACTCCAAGCTCAGGAACAAATCAAAATCGAGCAGCTTTCCCTAGAGAGCGCCAAACGGCAAATGGAAGTTATAGAGGCTTTGATTGATGCTGGCAGGCGAGCACGGGTTGAACTCGTCCAAAGCGAGACAGAAGTGGCTAACCGAGAAGTGAGCTTATTAACAGCTAGGAATAGACTTGCTCAAGCTGGTTTAGATCTGATTGAGATTCTCGAACTTGAGCAAAATTTAGAACTAGTAGCTGCAGATATTCCGGCTCCAGTAGACTCAACCCCTCTGGATTCAGAGAAGCTACAGCAATTAGCTTTGGTAAACAACCCAGATTATTTGCAATCTGTGAGCCGATTAGAAATAGCTAAATTAAACCTATTGCTGGCAAAAAATGAAAGGCGCTGGAACTTAGATTTCCAGGTAGACTATGACTTAACTACCACCACTCTGGTAGGCGATGATACAATGGACTTGAGGGGCAGACTCACTTTAAAACGTGAATTGGGTAATCTTAGCCTAGAACAGGCTGTTGAACGCAGTAACATTCAACTCCAACAAGCCAATAACAATTTGCAGGAAGCACGTGAAACTCTAGAAATTGAAATTAATAACAGAATTAGAGATGTGAAATTCCATCTCAGACAGATACAAGTGGCGCGGCAAGCCAGAGAATTATCTGAACAACAACTACAGAACGAACGGGAAAAACTGAGATTGGGAGTCAGAGGAACTCGACTGATCGATGTTTTGGATTTCGAGAATGACTTGGTACAGGCCAAAAATAGGGAGCTTAATGCCAGGATTGACTATTTAAGAGCTTTGACAAGACTTGAGCAAACTGTCGGAATCACACTGGATAGATGGAATATCAAGATTGAGGCAGCTAAAGCCATCCCAGGTAGAAGGTGAACATTGATAGCCGCCAAAGATGCTCTTATTTATCTTCAGCAATCAAAGCTTCCAGTTCTGCCAACAAAGATTTCAACCTATCCTGTTTGTCAGGATTAGAGCACACCTTAAATTTTTTCACTCGTTTGTAGGTACTTTCCAATTGCTGTTGCAGTTCCCTCTCTGGTGAGGGAGGCTGTAAACCTTTCACCCTCTCTCGAATTTGATTGATTGATAAATTATACTCTATAGCAGCCTCCAGAATCTCCATGCGGTCAGATTCCGATTCTACCTTGCCTATTTCCCTAGCTTTTGTATATTCGATTGACCCAGACCTCAACGCCTCCAAGATATCACTAGTAAGGTTGAGTAATGGCAGCCTGTGGGTTCGGAAAGACTCAGGAGACATCTTGCCAATACTGGCAAACACGTCTGTAAGTATATGTTGATCTTCTGGGCGGACATCGTTGTCCACCGCCAGGTGCCGTTTAGTTTTTGATAATTTATTTAACAGTGAGATAACCCATCCCCTATCGGTTGACAACCTCAGCGCCAGTAAATCCAAAATACCTTCTGTCTCCTCCAGCGGGTTCAAATCCTCTCGTTGCAGATTCTCCGTCAGCGCATACTGTATTGCCTGAGTATCAGACATCTCCCGGATGGTTACAGGCACTTCGCTCAAGGAGCATTCTTGAGCGGCGCGATATCTTCTTTCTCCAGCCACCAACTCATACTTATCACCCACTGGCCTTACTAATAAAGGCTGGAGGATACCTTCACGGCCTACTGACTCCACCAGAGATTGCATTGCCTTGGGGTCAAAATAGTGCCTGGGTTGAGTAGCTGGCAGGACAATCTGGGATAGTGGTACTAATTTAGCAGCTAAAGCGGAAGCATCTTCTTGCCTTTCCGGAAACACAGTAATGATAGCTTCTTTTTCCGGTTGAACAACGTTTTTTGGCTTAGACTTCGTCGACCTGGTGGACGCTTGTCTGGTAGTTTGTCTAGGACTCATGTTTAAATCCCCATAACTAATAGAGTTGCCATAATTTTAACCTTATTATTATAAGAGTTGTTGGCAAATTGCTCATAGACAGCACTGAACCTTGGCATTAGCTCATCAAATGCTTTCCGGTTCAACCCTCTAAGTGCCCGCAGCAGTCGGTCTTGTTTCTGTGCTCGCTCACTAGTTATCATTGCCCCTCACCCGCAGGCTCACCTCCTAGTCTCCCCTATTTCCCAACAAGTATATTATCTATTCGGGGGGGGCGAGCACGGCTTGGGTTTTGAAAGGATATATTACTTTTGACTCTTCTGGTCAGATACAGAAACCCCAGCTAGCAGTTGGCTACAAACCATGGCACCTGCGTCGGGTTTTCGGTTTCTGCTACTACTTCGTCGCCCGTTCCGTGATTCCTCTTCAGGTAAACAAACGTAAAACCTACTCGACTTAGGAGTAATAGTTGCCATTTTGCCTAGACTTAGGAGTAATAGTTGGCTAGGATTGATGCAATCGGTTATAAAAAATACGTCAAATAAAACTCGTAACAGGAGACTGTATTTATCCAGAAGCGTTCAAGCTTTAAAACCTTCAACAAAAATCTAGCTCAAATTGTGAGATATTTGAATAAATTATGACTAGTTAATTATTAGCCAAAATGAGTGCTCCATTTCCAAAAATGGATGACATCTTGATTAGATCAACTTCGCTATTTACCAGGAGGTATGAGTCAATAAATAAGTGATATTCATTGGTTTAAAAAGATTATATATTTTTAGCAATTGCTTCTTGACAGCACTCCTAGACTGATTTATAGTAAGTTTTATTAAGCGATTCAACACTTCTGGTCAAAACCTTCCTAAAACTCATTGGTTATATGCCGCCAAGGTTGGTCAAGTTGATAGTTTTTTTTATTGAAGATTATCACACCTGGTTAATTAACGCCCTTAGGACATGGGAATGGTCAGATGTGTGGTAAAATAAGTTTGGTTTTCCTAGTCGCTATGTAGCCAGATTCAACTTTTTGAAAGGGTTCCCAACGGTGTATATTGTCAAAGCTATTGTCACGCTTTGGCCCAAAAATAGGAACCTATACAGGTCGAGTTGCTACTCGCCCAACCAGCTCATTCAATATTTTAAAAAAACACGGACTGGTTCAAGGAATCAGTCATAAATATTGCAGCGTATTGATGCAGTCCCTCATGGGGGAAACCCCCTTTGGCCGACTGCATCAATACGCTGCATCAATACACTGTACACAGGAAAGATAGATACTCCTATAGTTTATAGGTCAAGGGAAGCTCTACCCTTGTGCTCTTTATGTAAGAGGATCAACTCCTCACCAATACCTCACAGATGCAGTCACTTAGGAGCGACTGCATCAAGACAATGACAGGAGTATTCGTTTTTTCCCTTACCAACCCCAAATTGTTATGAAGAGTTGCAAGACTAAAATTTGCCCTGCAGTCAAAGGCAAGTTTATTGTCGTTGGGAGCAAAAAACTTTATATTAAGGGAGTCACGTATGGAACATTTCGCCCCAATAGGCAGGGGGAACTGTATCCCAAACCCGATGTAGTTGCCCGGGATTTTGCCATGATGGCGTCACAGGGAATTAACTCAGTTCGCACCTACACTGTTCCCCCTGGCTGGTTGCTTGATTTGGCTGCCAAGCACAACCTTTATGTGATGGTAGGACTACCTTGGGAACAGCATATTGCCTTCCTCGATCAGAAGAAGCGCATCCAAGACATAGAAAAGCGAGTACGGGCGGGGGTGCGTGCCTGTGTTGGACACCAGGCAATTCTCTGCTATGCTATCGGTAATGAGATACCAGCCCCCATTGTGCGCTGGTATGGTCGTCAACGGGTGGAGAATTTCCTCAAAAGACTTTATCTAACTGTCAAAGCCGAAGATTCAGAAGCCCTGGTGACTTATGTCAACTATCCTAGCACCGAGTATTTACAACTTCCTTTTGTGGATTTTGTCTGTTTTAATGTCTATCTAGAGTCCCGGGACCGACTGGAAGCTTACCTTGCCCGCCTCCATAATATAGCAGGGGATCGACCGTTGGTGATGGCTGAGATTGGGCTAGATAGCCTCAGAAACGGGGAGGAAACACAGGCGAAAACCCTGGACTGGCAAATCCAAACTATCTTGGCAGCTGGCTGTGCTGGCTGTTTTGTCTTTGCCTGGACTGACGAATGGTATCGGGGAGGTTTTGACATCGAAGACTGGGATTTCGGTCTCACTGATCGCCAAAGGCGTCCTAAACCGGCGCTCTCAGCCGTTCACCAAGCCTTTGCCGCAGGACCATTTCCGGCATACCTCCCCTGCCCACGGATCTCGGTAGCTGTCTGCTCCTACAACGGAGCAAGTACCATACGAGATACCTTGGAAGCGTTGCAATATCTCGATTATCCTAACTATGAAGTTATTGTAGTGGATGACGGTTCTACTGATGGCGTTGCTGCAATTGCTAAGGAATACAAGGTGCGGGTAATCATCCACAAGCAAAATAGGGGGTTAAGCAGTGCCCGGAATACCGCCTTAGAAGCCGCTACGGGTGCCATCATCGCCTACATCGACGACGATGCCTATCCCGATCCCCACTGGCTCACCTATCTAGCTGCTACTTTCCTGAAAGGAGACTGGGCAGGAGTTGGTGGACCCAATATCCCCCCTCCCGGTGATGGCTTGATAGCGGATTGTGTTAGCAACGCACCGGGAGGACCAATCCATGTCCTGCTTTCCGATCAGGAGGCAGAACACATTCCTGGTTGCAACATGGCTTACTGGAAAACCCACCTCCAAGAGATTGGTGGATTTGATCCCCGGTTTCGGGCTGCGGGGGATGACGTGGATATCTGCTGGCGGCTACAGGAGCGTGGCTGGAAAATAGGTTTCAGCCCCAGCGCCGTTGTCTGGCATCATCGCCGCAACTCGGTGAAGATGTACTGGAAACAGCAACAAGGATATGGTAAGGCTGAAGCCCTACTGGAACAGAAATGGCCACAAAAGTATAATGCCGCCGGTCATCTCAATTGGTCTGGGCGGCTTTACGGTAAGGGGCTAGTGCAGATACTGGGCTGGCGCTTAAGTCGGATATATCACGGGACTTGGGGTAGTGCCCTGTTCCAATCTGTCTATCAGCCTGCACCAGGGCTGTTTCCCGCACTGCCAACCATGCCGGAATGGTACCTAGTCATCCTCGCTCTTGCAGGGCTGTCCAGCCTGGGACTGCTCTGGAAACCAATGGTCTGGACAGTCCCCTTCCTGCTTGCTGCTATTGCTGCACCTGTTACTCAAGCCATCCTGAGTGCTTCTAAAGCTTCTTTTACAACCCCTGTTGCATCTCGCCTCCCCCGCTTCCAGCTTTATAGCTTGACAGTACTCCTGTATCTGCTACAGCCCCTGGCACGACTCAAAGGTCGCCTTGACAACGGGCTCACCCCCTGGCGAAGGCGTGGTGTCTCCTTTTTGCAATTTCCCAGACCTCGGAAAGATCAGATCTGGAGCGAGTCTTGGCAGTCCCAGGAACAGTGGTTGGAAAGGTTAGAATTTGGACTCCGGGAACAGGGAGCAGTGATTTACCGTGGCAGTGATTTCGACCGCTGGGATCTGGAGGTGCGGGGTGGGTTGTTCGGCGCTGTCCGGATACTAATGACCATTGAAGAGCACGGTGGGGGA
>NZ_JAAHGN010000265.1:0-7844 GCF_010672485.1 Moorena sp. SIO2C4
TTCCCTACCCGCCCCTCTTCCGATCTCAGGCTTCTTGCCTGTTTCATTCCCGAGCAAGCAGGATGCCCACCCCACTCCTATTCATCCGAAGATTCAGCAATGCTAACAAAGCTGAAAGTATGTATCTTATACTGAAATCGATTATTCTAATTTCAGGCTCTAGTATTATTCCCATCGTGAGCCTAACTATGGGAGCAGTGGCTCAGTCTACTCCACCCCCAGGAGTGAACCTTCCCCCCACCACCCCTGAGAGGATTGAGGAAACCATTCCCAAGCCATCCGATTTACCTCCTCCTGTTCGTGAAGAATCTCCAGCATCACAACCTCAGCCAAACCTGGGAATTCCTTCCTCTCCCCAACTCCCTGAAGTTACAATTCCACCCAGTGTGCCATTCTTCGTCACAGAAGTAGAGGTGTTGGGAAATACGGTTTTGCAAGACGAAATTGCAGATAAAAAAAAACCATATGAGAACCGTGAAGTAAGGTTTGAGGAGTTGCTTCAACTGCGTTCTGCCATTACTGAGCTCTACATTAAAAATGGTTACATCACCTCTGGCGCATTTTTGCCCGTCCAAGACTTTAGCAAAGGTGTTGTGAAAATCCAGGTGGTTGAGGGTGACTTAGAACGGATTGAACTGGAGGGATTAAACCGTCTGCGGGAAGGATATGTGCGCAGTCGCCTTGAACTAGCCACTCACCCACCATTAAACCGAAGCCGCTTAGAAGAAGCCCTGAAACTGCTGCAACTTGACCCCTTACTCAATCAAGTGGATGCCGAGTTAACTGCAGGAAGCGGCTCTGGTAGCAATATTTTGCAAGTCAAACTCAAAGAAGCGTCTGCCTTTCACGCTGGTATTTCTACCGCCAACAACCAATCTCCCAGCATTGGTTCACTACAAACCAGGCTGTTTGTTGCCCATGATAATCTTTTGGGTTTTGGCGATCGCTTCAGCACTCAATACAGCTTTACCGAAGGGCTAGACCTCTACGATATCAACTATTCTATCCCCGTCAATCCCTACAATGGCACCCTCAGTGTACGCTACAACAACAGCGACAGCGGCATTATCGAAGATGAATTTGAGGAGTTTGATATCGAAAGCGAAACTCGCACCTTTTCTGTTAGTTTTCGCCAACCGATATTCCGCTCCCCAGAAACTGAATTTGCTCTGAGTTTAGCCCTAGACTTGCGTCGCAGTCAAACCTTTTTACTCGGGGAACCCTTTTCTTTCTCAGTTGGTCCAGAAGACGGCGAATCCAAGGTAACGGTATTGCGATTTTCTCAAGATTGGATAGACCGTAGTAGCCCTAGTCGGATATTAGCTGCTCGCTCTCAGTTTAGTTTTGGGTTAGGTGCCTTTGATGCAACTATCAACAATAGTGGGACTGACGGGGGATTCTTTAGCTGGTTGGGACAATTCCAATTGGTACAACAGTTGTCACCGAGAACGACGCTGATCACACAAATTAATGCTCAGTTAACCCCAGATTCTTTGCTCTCCCTAGAACGTTTCAGTATCGGTGGCGTGGATACTATCAAAGGCTATCGACAAAACCAACTGGTTGCTGATAACGGTATCTTGGGTTCCGTACAACTCCGCATCCCTCTCACCTCAGACCCCACCAGGCTACAACTAGCCCCTTTTTTTGAAATCGGTACAGCTTGGAATAATCTAGATCCTGACCCTGACCCCGCCACCATTGCTAGCTTGGGAGTAGGTTTGCGATCGCAGATTATCTCTGGTTTAGATTTGCGCCTAGACTATGGTATCCCCTTGATTGAGGTCAACAACCGGGGAAATTCACTACAAGAGAATGGTTTCCACTTTTCAGTGGGCTACCAGCCCTAGGTTCGCAGCTGAGTTTTGAGCAAAAGTCTATGCGATGAAGCGAAGCTTCCGCTAAAAGCGATCGCATTTAACTTAAATTCCTCCATACTAATGGGGTTAACAACCCATAAAACCCTTTTTAAATTCGGGTTACAGCAATTGCTTCCGGGAAACTGTACCCATGTGTAATTTGGGTTTATTTTTGCGATTGACATGCAGGTCACGCTACGCGATTGGCCGTAGGCCACGCTAAAAGCGATCGCATTCCTCTAAAACTCTAGGTGTAATCCTCTCAAGACCACCATCAGATAAGCTTCAGAGCAATTGTACCCATTAATAAAACTCAAAAGGTGAATCTCTCTCGATAGGCTTCGCCAACTCAGGATATGAGCTGAGATTAGTTAGTGTTAGGCTCTTAGTGTCGATAACCACACTTACCGGGATTACCTTGAGGGAAGCATGGAGTAGGGAGTAGGGAGAACAGAGTAGTGATGCAGCAAGGTCTTCGGATAAACTAAACTCCCGTGGGGGGAACCCCCAAGACCACGCTGTATGGCTTTGGGTCAATTCTTGTCCACTTTGCCCTGTTCCGAGATCCCCTGTTCCCAGATCCGCTGTTCCCGACTGCGTAAAAGCAACAAAAGTTGTTATTCCAGAAATGTTGTTCAAGAACAACATAGGGATTTCCCATGCCTAGGCTTTCGATTGAGATCACCAAAAATAGGGGGTCTGGGGGATTATCCCTCCCTATGCCTAAAGGCATAGGGAGGGATAATCCCCCGCAGCCAGCCGTTCGCGCAGCGTGACAAGCAGGTCAATGGGTTCAATACCCTTGTTCGCGTAGCGTCGGACAAAGCCCGAGGTTGGCGGCGAAATCTTCCGGAATATCCAAAATCTTGATGTATAATAGCAATAGATACTCACAAGTGAATTTATGGAGATGGAAACCACAGTATTAACAATAGTTTGCAAGATTCAACCGACACCCCAGCAAGCCGACAAGATTGAGGCCACACTTAAGGGGTTTGCGGATGCTTGCAACTATACCAATGCTGTCGTAAAATCCTCCATAACCAGCAAAAACACGATACAGGCTCAGGTTTACAAATACATCAGGGAAACCTATAACTTAAGCGCTAATTTAGCGGTAAGAGTTTGTGGACGTGTGGCTGCAAACAGAAAAACAGCTAAACATAAAAACAAGCCTGTATCAAATTTCAGTCCTACTAGTGCTGATTATGATGCCAGAATTTTCAGTTACAGAGAAAAAGATCAAACTGTTAGCTTAACTTTAGTAGGTGGCAGAGAGAGATTTACCTTGCAGATTGGTAACTACCAAATTGGCAAACTCAAAGGCAAGCAACCTACCTCCGCTCAACTATGCAAGCATCGTGATGGTCAGTATTATGTTCATATCCAAGTTAAGGAAAAAGCTCCATTACCTCAAAAAAGAGAAAAGGTTATTGGAGTAGACTTAGGGCGCACGGAGATCGCTGTTACTAGTGAAAACCTGAGTTTTTCTGGCAAGCAAGTAACGGAAACTAGAGACAAATTTGCCAGAGTAAGAAGACAAATTCAACAGAAAGCCTCGAAGGGCACAAGAAGTAGTAGACGCAGATGTCGCCAACTTCAGAAACGGCTATCAGGCAAAGAAAGACGTTTTCAGACTTGGGTTAACCATAATGTAAGCAAGGCTATTGTTGAATCAGCAAAGTCTCAAGGAGCAGTTATCGCTCTGGAGGATTTGACAGGTATCAGAGAGAGGACGAACCTACAGCCAAGGTCTAAGACCGAAAAAAGAAGGTCTAACAGTTGGGCTTTTTATCAGCTTAGAGAATTTATACGGTACAAGGCTTTAGAAGCTGGGGTAGAAGTCATCTTCGTCAATCCTCGCTATACCTCTCAAACGTGCCACAAGTGCCTGCATATCCATCCAGTAAAAGGCAAGTCTTATAGGTCCCGAAAACGCTACAAGTGTAGTGCTTGTGGATGGATTGGAGATGCTGATTTCAATGGTTCTATGATGATTAAAATGCTGGGGCAGAGTGTAACCCTGCCCGGAGGTTCGTACTTATCCTGTTCTCTAACAGATATTGTACAGGGCTACTAAAAGCCCCCGGCATAAGCGCCGTGGGGATTGGTTACCCCAGAACAGCATCAGAAGCTCAAAGCGATGTTCCTTTAGAACCGCTTCGCGAACGCAGCCCTGAGCGGCAAAACGATTAAGGAATATGTGCTTGAACGCTCTCTGCCTGATGTGCCCATCAACCCAGAACTAAGCTCCGAAGAAGCCCTGGCTCAACTGTCTGCCTTTCTCAAGCCGAGAATAGAAGCGGCTGAACGGGGTGAATTCTCCCCCAGCACTTTTCCTGATATTAAGCAGAAAGCACGCAATAACATCCAGTCCTGAATGAAGATGCCCTGATTAGACGTTTTGCAAAAGTGGTCTAAATCCCGCAGATTACCTAGGCTAAAAATGGCTTTTGCAACAGCTATATTGGCAATGAATGCTCTCAATAAATAACGTCATTTCGGGTTAATATAGCATTTATCATAGTAATGAGGTACACAGGATTTTTTCCCTGTTTACTGATCCGAATTTCCCTACCTTTACAGATAAATTTTAAACTTGGTTCAAGATCTGAGTATAAGATAGAATAGGCTTATCAGCTCTGGTAAAGGTTTTTCCTTATGGTTCAGCAGCTCCAACCCACTACCGATGACATCTTCTATCCCGAAAGTGATGGCAAACCCTTGGCGGACAATACCCTTCAATTTGAACTAATTACTACGATTAAGTATGGCCTGGAAGCCCTATTCAAAGATGACGCCAATGTGTTCGTTGCCGGGGATTTGTTGTGGTATCCAGAACAAGGACAACCTAAAATCAACCAAGCCCCCGATGTGATGGTGGTTGTCGGTAGACCCAAAGGGCATCGGCGTTCCTACAAAACCTGGGTTGAAGATAACCTTAATCCCCACGTGACCTTTGAAATAGCATCAGAAACGAACACCATCAAGGAATTAGAAGAGGATAAACTCAAGTTTTACCAGAATCATGGAGTAGAAGAGTACTATCTCTATGATCCAAATCGGACAAAACTAAAAGGCTGGCTACGTTCAGCAGAAAAACTAGAACCCATCCCCCAGATGCCAGGTTGGGTTAGTCCCCGTTTAGGAATTAGGTTTGAGTTAGTAGCATCTCAATTGGTGCTGTATTATCCCAATGGTGAACGTTTTGCTACTTATTTGGAAATTATTGAGCTCAAAGATCTCGCTCAACAACAAGCAGAGCTCGAAAGGCTGGCAAAAGAACAGGAACGCCAACGGGCAGAGCAAGCGGAAGAAGCTTTAGAGCAAGCGGAGGAAGCTTTAGAGCTCGAAAGGCTGGAAAAACAACAGGCATCACAACGGGCAGAACAGGCAGAAGCTTCGTTGCAAGCCTTGCGATCGCAATTAAAAGCAAAGGGCATAGATCCAGAACAGTTCGAGCTATGAACCCCACCATACCGACACGTTGTCAAGTGCGGAAGGCGATTAAGGGGGTGAATGAGGTGATGAATGACTTAAGGGTGGCGCAACACCCTCCCCCTCAGGATGAGGGATTATATCAAGTCAGGTTGAATACCCATAATTAGAGGGAGGGTGGGAAGTGTGGGGAGGGTGGGAAGTGTGGGGAGGGTGGGAAGTGTGGGGAGATGGGGAGATGGCGGAGATTTTTATTAAGGGTAATTATCCCGACATGATATTAGCTTATCTGCATTTTGATAAAATTAAGACAGATGAAATCAGGAGAATTGGTATGACTGAAACGATTGATCGAGTCAGTTGGATAATCGATGATTTAGAACTATTGCCTCACTCTGAAGGGACAATATACGAAATAATTGAAGGAGAATTATTTGTGACTCGAACGCCTCACCGACGACATCAACAAATTTGTGGCCGAATTTTTAGTTATTTGAATAATTGGTCAGAATCAACAGGTAATGGTGAAACCATTATTACTCCCGGAATTATCTTCTCAGATGCCGATAATGTGATTCCTGATGTAGTGTGGGTAAGCCAAGAAAGATTAGCTCAAATAGAAGATGAAGCTGGACATCTGACCGCAGCACCTGAATTAGTTGTGGAAGTAATTTCTATTGGTAAAGAAAATGAAAAACGCGACCGCGAAATTAAAGTCAAATTATATTCAATTCAAGGGGTAAAAGAATATTGGATTGTGGATCGTTTTCGTAAGCAAGTAGAGGTATATCGCCGAGACAAGGGGAAATTAACTCTAGTTGCTACCTTATTTGATCAGGATGAGTTGACTTCTCCTTTATTACCCAATTTTGTTGTACTAATCAATCGCTTTTTTCCGGTTAAGTAAAACAGCACGTAAGATTAAGGACGCTATCTGGCTCGTATTTGAGTTTTTATAAATACCCAAAAGGATCTACCACCCTGAAGAATTTACGGAATAAAAATTCGACCGACTCCCAGGTAGTTTTCCAGATCAAGCACAATTTCAATCAATCGGGTAGCGCATTTTTGCCGATAACTACTTTCGTCAAGTCGATCTGGGTTACCAATTGTCAGAATTGGTAACGAAGTTGGTGTATTGTCCTCACGAATTGTTTGCTCTAGAGAGTCAACTCCTATCATATTTCGGTTAGCGGTAATCAGGATCATTTGGTTGCTCTGAGCAAAGTGCCAAACAGCGCGATCGCTACTATCCATTGGCAAGTCAGCGTCCTGAAATGTAAAGAAGCGAATAGGTAATAGTTCCAGCCATCCTTCAGCCGATAGTGTTCCCCAAAATAGAACAGCATCGCCAGTTAAATTGTAGTCAATCAGAAAGTTCATGGCTATGCCTGGGCTTCAATTCGCGCTTTCCATGCTTGGAGTTTTGCACGGAGGGCTTCCTGACCTGGCTTCGGAGGCATTGCTGCGATCTTGGCAAATCGTTCTCGATTTCGCTCTTCCCAATATTGCCGAATTTCCTTTGCTGTTTGGAGACATTCTTGGTATTCCGCTTCAAACTCAACATGATGAGTTTCAATGTAGGCTAGCGCTGAACGAATCTGATGATTATTAAGACTTAGTTTTTCACAGATCAACTGTTGTGGATACTGAGCCTTCAGGTAATCCATCACGTCGTAAAGAGTGATGCGTGTACCTGCGATTGTCAATCCCCGCTCTGTCCGAATGATTGCTGGTTCTTCAGTAGGTGCTGACACCATATTAAACCTCCTATCCCTGGTGGATAGCTATCTATTCCCTTGATACCCAATGTCCATTATATTCAAAGCCCGTTCGCTCACATATACCCTTTAAGCACGAAATAAGATCCGTTATGGTTCGCTCACTCATTCAGTTGATCGGCGATCGTACCAGGCTCAACTCGATGGTACTTTGAAGTAAGTCCCGAATTTACGATCAAGGCAGATAAATACCTTTAATTGAGGCAGCAATTTGAGTAGACCTGGTGGTAATATTGAGTATCTGCTTTGGCTGGGAATGGAGAGCCACCAACAGCCTCCTGATTTAGCAGCAATTCAACAAATTATAGAAGAAGCGATCGCATAAGCGCGGAAGCTGAGGCCGTAGGCCACGCTACGCGAACGCTTCATCGCAAAGCTCAAACCAATGTCGAAGCGTGCTTTACTTTTAATACCACATTCCCCTTAAAACAACCGGTTGAACATGAATCCTTACACAATCTTAAATCAGACCCAGTGCCAGCGGGTAAGTGATGGAGTCATCCTGCCACTTCTGAGCGGTTGTGAGTCAGCCACCCGCCAGCTGGTACTTGTCTGGCCCCAACTTGGAGATTTCGACAGTCTCGAATACGCTTGGTGGCTGCAACGGGAAGCAAAAAGGTTACAGGGCGAGGGTATAGTAATACGAGCTGTTGGTATTGGCAATCGCGATTCTGTTGACACTCCCCGCCCTGGAAGGACGGGGATTCTTGCTTCAATGGGGTTACTTGTTTAACCAGGCCGGAGCCAGGAAAAATAGAGGTCGCCA
>NZ_JAAHGN010000266.1:0-7840 GCF_010672485.1 Moorena sp. SIO2C4
TGCTACATCTCCCACGAAGAGAGTATCAACCAAATTTTAGATGACTTCGTAGCCGCCTGTAACCCCGAAGAAGTCACCATCAAGGGGGATTTTAACCCACGGGGTAATGTTCACACCGTTGTAGAAGTGCGACACCAAAAGTAATTGGTACAAACGTAATCGGTAATCTTGAGGATCCAGTTAGCTTGGTCAGTGACCTGACGAGAATGGCTCAATGATCAATTTTGTGCCTTCCTCCCTTCCTGTCCTTTGGATCTTCGCGGTTTTCCTCCAAACAATTCCCATATAAACCGAAACGATATCACTTGGGATCAATTCAGATTGACCCTAGCTGGTGGCAACATAGAACTCTTGAGTTTTTGTTTCAACACTAACCAAAGGAAGACCGGAGCATCAAACAGGTATCGCCGCCACAATCGTCGCGGTTCAGATAATAGCCTGTGTAACCATTCCAATCCTACATCACTCATCCATTCAGGCGACCTTGGTTTAGTGCCTGCTTCAAAATCAAGGGTGGCACCTACTGCCATGAATATTTTGATGTTTGGTAATTGATCTTTGTACTTATGTATCCACTTTTCTTGTTTAGGTGCACCAACTCCCACAGCTAGTACTGTAGCTCCAGAGTTCTTAACCATTTCGATGATTTCTCGGCATTCAGCATCATTCTTCTCAAATCCGAATGATGGGGAGTGCGCAGCGATAACAATTTCTCTGCCAACTCTAGCATTGACATTTTCTTGAGCTTGTTTAGCGACTCCTTCTCGTCCACCTAAGAGAAATATTTTAATAGTCTTATTGTTTCTGTGATAATCATAAAAAGCTGGAAAAAGGTCAGATCCAGAAATTTTCTCCTGTATGGGTGACCCCAAGAACCTCGACGCATAATACACAACTTTACTATCACATAATCTATAATCGGCAATTCGATATGCCTTCATGAATTCAGGGTCTTTTTGTAGCTTGACTAAGTGATCGACATTGGGAGTGAAAATCACCCCGGTATCGAGCCGCTTTAACAGCTCTGACTTGGATATATTATCAATCTCTAAGTTTAGTATTTTCACTATTTCTCTCATGTTTAACCTTTTTACTTTACGATGTCTCTCCTACCTAAGGAATAAGCACTAAAAACAGCCGCCAAGCTTTTCCCAACAATCTTCAGACTTGGAGCCGAACTCAGTCAATTTGCCATTTCCCGATCGGCTACCCAAGTTAGCTTGATACTGTTTCGAGCAAGAAGATTTTATTTGGAAAAGAATAAAATTACATTATCACAGTTTTAGTAATTTGACTATAGTAGCTCTGAAAAATTATTGGTAAATACCCTTAGGTGCCCTTGACCCGTAATTAAATTCGCTCAAGGTGCGCGCCTCCTAGGGCGAGTAAATCGCCCTTGGGTCGCACCTTTCGGCAAAGCCGACGCGGGGCGCGTTCGGGTCCCACCTGTTTTCTAGATAGCTGAACCTATAAATATTCCCTAATTAAACAACAGTAATCCCTTGAGGTAGATTACACCAGGGTTTGATAACAATGATCTCAGTAATTTGACATAAATCTATTTTGGTATTAGCATTAAACTCTAGTTCACTGTGTTAAGAAGCGATGAATTATCCCTCAGGACAGTGTTAGGTAATTCACGAAATATTCAATCTCATTGTCACAGCGTGAACTAGAACGTATCGAGGGGAGAATTGGTTACTAATCATAACGTTATAGATTAGAGTCAACTCTGATTGAATCAATCAGGCTGTCTGGGAATGAATTAAGTTTTCCCTCCTCCTAGTAACTCCCAATCTGCTTAGATGCTTATAGCTTAAAAACCTCAAGTCAATTCCTCTCTATAATACTTAGGAAGAATAGCTTTATTTAGGCTTTATTTAGGCTTTATTTATTTGTTATGTATTAGGGATTTACTTTAATTAAAATTACTGGTTTTTATGGTTGCACCAGTCCTCCGTTATGGTTCATTGATGGTTAGTTAATGGTTAATTATACCATTAATATCATAGCCTATGGGCGAGTCCAGCCTAGTATTTTCTCTGAACTTAATAAAATCTTTAAATATTCTTCATCGACTCTACATAAATGAGCTAACAAGGGTAATTTTTCCAGATCACGAGTCGTTGTTTTGATCAGGTAGTATTGATCAGGTCTATGCCTTATTTTAAGAAGATTTTTTACCAGGGAGTAGCTCACCAGTCGAGTCGGAGAACTAGTCGAGCTAACAAATGCCTCAAATCTTTGCTACTTATAGAATGAGACTACATAGTGTGATCGATAGCAGTAGTCTTTACAGAAACTTTATAAAAGCCTACTCTAAGATTCATCGATCCTTCAACCTTCATCTGTGTGAAGCCGACTATCGTTATTTGTAAGGTTAGATGCTGAGCTAAACTAGGCACACTACTTAACCTACCAGAAAATTACCCGCACATCTACCGACCACAACAATGAGAAACCCTGTAATTGCCATTGGCTTGGATGCTGCCGACCCTGCCTTGATAGAGCAATGGATATCTCAAGGACATCTGAAAAACCTGCGTCGCTTACGAGAACAGGGATCTTACGGACGTTTAAAGACATATGAATACTACCGGGCTGAGACTCCCTGGACAACATTCCTTACTGGTTGTTCTCCTGAGCAAACAGGGTACTGGGCACCTCTGAAAATTAAGGAAGGCACTTACGAAGTAGAAGACATTCAAGCCTACGACTTTGCTGAGTATCAACCCTTCTATGGCTTGGGAGATGACTATCGGGTGGCAGTCTTTGATATGCCTCAAGCTCCCCTGTCCAATCAGGTCAATGGGTTGCAAGTCCTTGCTTGGGGAGCTCACTCTCCTCAGACTCCCAGTCATTCCATACCCAAATCCTTGCTACAGGATGTGATTGATAAGCATGGTGAGCATCCTGTCTTACGCAAAGACCATGCCAGTATTATGGATGTGGCAGCACTCAAGGGTCTTCAAGCACAACTGGAGATTGGTATCGCCCGCCGGGGTGCCATTTGTCAAGACTTGTTGCAGCAGATGCCGTGGGATTTCTTCTTAACAATCTTTGGTGAAACCCATACTGCAGGGCATTACTTCTGGCACCTGAGTCAGCCGGATCATCCTCTCTACCCATCTGTAGGTGCTAAATGCCCTGGAGATCCCGTGTTAGAAATTTTTGAAGCTATTGACGAAGCCATTGGTGGCATTTTGAGCAAAGCCCCGGATAATGCCCAGGTCGTAGTATTTGCTGCCCATGGTATGGGGTCTAACGTCATGGATCTACCGAGTATGTTGTTCCTGCCAGAATTTCTCTATCGCTGGAGTTTCCCAGGTAAATATGGCATTGCTCGTGGCAAGTATGGTAAACCCCCAAAACCCCTAGTCAATGATGCCAGGGCGAAAAAGGGTTGGATGGGAAAAGTATGGAGCCTCAAGCATGAATCGAATCCACTCAAAGGTTTTTTGAGACGTCAACTCCCTACCAAACTTTTCAATCCCATCGCACCCTTGTTTGGTTCCACTCCTGCACCGGATCTCATTTCTCCGTTCAAGATGCAGGCAGAATCTGATCCATTCTTCTTCCAGAGTCCATCCTGGTACCAACCGTGCTGGCCTCAGATGAAAGCATTCGCGCTGCCTAGTTATTCGGAAGGATATATCAGGATTAATCTCCAGGGAAGGGAACCTCAGGGTATTGTCGCCCCTGATCAGTACGATGCTGTATGTGAGGAATTGACTCAAAAACTCTACCAGCTTAAAGATGCTCGCACTGGGGAACCAATGGTGAAGGAAATTATCCGCACCCGCCAATCGGCAACTGAAACTGGTCCGAAATTACCTGATGGTGACTTAGTCGTTATCTGGCAAGAAAAATATGCTACTGACGTAGTAGATAGTCCCGATATTGGACGCATTGGTCCAGTTCCCTTTAATCGTACTGGTTCTCACCGCTCTGATGGCTTTTTGGTGATTAAAGGACAAGATATTGAGCCAGGTTCTAGTTTACCAGCTGGTCATTCTCTAGATTTAGCCCCCACTATTCTGAATTTGATGGGAGCGCCCATTCCTGAATATTTTCAGGGTAAGCCCCTCTCGGCAATTAAAGAAACTGTTGTGGTTGGTTAACTTAAACTTAACTATAGCATTTGTATGTATTTGAGATGTAAACCTAGAAGGTCTTTTGTTATTTTCCAATAAAACTCCGGAGCTCTTGCCCCTCTAGCATGCATGCCTCTTGCCTCTTGCCTTTTTCGGCAATACGTGTGTTTACAACCTAGATACAAACGCTATAGTTACTTATATACTTGAATTACTCGCAAAGGGAATTGAGTGTTTTTTGTTAAGTGTTTTTTGTTGAATGTTTTTTGTTGAGTGTTGATCGTCAGTCAACACTCAAACACTGACCCAAACCCCCCTATACTAAGTGTTATCACGTGTTATCACTAAGTGTTATCACTAAGTAATAGCACTAAGTAATAGTTGTGAACCCAGAGATTCTTCAATGTCCATTCTCAAGTTTTGGATAGCAGGGTTAATTACTACCGTAGCAGCAATAGGTTTATCAGTTCCCAGTTGGGCTCTACCACTGTCTCCTGGCGATCGCCTTAGACTCTTTGTGGCTGGCGAAGAAGAAATCCCGGAAGCTGAACGCTTCAGTGCCACCTATGAAGTTAATCTGGATGGTTACATCAAATTCCCCTACCTAGACCCGATACTGGCAGCGGGTCGAGAAGTATCAGAAATCGAGCAAGACCTAGTCAAGGCTTTACTTGAAGGAGGCTTTTTTCAGGCTGATTTCCTCAAAGTCAGCATTCAACTGTTTGAGTGGGCTCCAATTCAGGTAACTGTGGGAGGAGCGGTTTTTGAACCTGGTCGGGTTTTGATTAATGATACGGATTCTAAAGGTCGAGACTTACCGGCATCGATTGCTACTGTCTCAGGAGACTATCCTCCAGAACGCTACCTAACCTTTGCCATTTTAACGGCTGGCGGCATCAAACCAAATGCCAACATTGAACAGGTGCGGTTGGTTAGGGGTGAACAGGAACAGGTAATTGATTTATCTGGTGTCTTCACCGGATCACCAGTGGAGGATATTCCCTTGATTGCTGGAGACCAAATCATTGTTCCTACTCGGGAGTTGCCTCAATATTATCTAGCCAGACCTTCCCAGCTTACTCCCTCAACTATTCCTGTGTTTCTCTCCAATCTGACTAATCCCAATAATGGACGTGACCTTAGAGTCCAGGAAGTTGAATATGGCTCCCGTCTGTCTCAAGCTGTAATTGCTGCTAGTTGTGTCGGAGGCACAGAAACCACAAATGCAGATCGCCGTGCTCTGTTACTGCAAACTGACCGTACTACTGGGGAAACTCTGGCAATAGAACGTTCTGTAGAGGACTTGGTGAAGAAGCCTAATGATGACCAAGTTAATCCAGTGCTGATGCCAAGAGATAGTGTCGCTTGCTATGATTCAACGGTCACTAATGTCAAAAGTGTTTTTGACTTTATTGGGGATATCTTCAATCCCATTCGGATTATTAAAGACATATTTATACCCTAATTCATATTGAGGATAGCTGAAATGTTATAATTAATGTATCTATCACAAGTTATAAGCTCAGGGGATCTGACTCTTCATCAGGGGTGTATTGGCTAAGGGTTTAAGCCATTGCTTGATAGTGGGGTAAAACTCTCTGCCAAGTCTTTCATAATAGAAACTATAAAAAATCATAACTTAAGACTACAACTTAAGACTACAACTTAAAACTACAACTTAAAACTCAAAATGTGGATTTGCCAGGTGAGATGCTCCAATGACTACTAATTATAATACCATAGCCCCATATCCCTATGAAAAATCAAATCTCATGCCTCTACGTTGGCTATTTTACTTGTGTTTAGGGATATCCATTAATGCCGGAATTTGGGGCTTAACATTTTTTTATTTGAAATCAGCTCAGCCAACTTATACCAGTAAATGGGCAGTATCACTTCCTGTCTCAGGCTCATCCACCAGAATTAATATCCCAGAATTAGGGGGAGCGAGTTCAGATGTTAGGTCACCATTTGGCGATCGCTCCCATGACCCGAGGGAAAAGATGAAATTCATTGCGGAAAGTAAGCCGGTGCTTAAGGATGCTGCCAGTATACTGAACATGTCCTCTCAAGAGCTGGGCAAGCCTAGGGTCAAAATTGTTGACAATTCAACTATGATGGCCTTTGAAATCACAGGAGACTCTGCTGAGGAAGCCCAACAGAAAGGTTTTGCTATGCACCAGGCTTTCCAGGAGAGACTTGAACAACTTAGGCAAGAAGAAGTAGGAGACAATCAGCTACCAATTCAAGCTGATTTGGAGGCAGCTAAGAAAAATTTAGCAGATATTCAAAGACGTCTGTCTGAACACAAAGCTAGAACTGGATTGAACTCGAAAGAACAAGTTAACCAGCTATCATCCACTATAGAAAGTTTACGACAACAACAAATCGATTTGTTAGCCCAAGGGCGAGAAGCAAAAGCCAATCTTAGCAACCTCTCAGCTAATCTCAAGTTGTCGTCTGGACAAGCTGCTGATGCTTTTGTACTTAAGGCTGACCAGATATTTCAGCAAACCCTAAGGGAATACAGTCAGGCTACGGCAGCCCTGACGGTTTTGAGTTCCAAATACGGTTCCAAGCATCCATCTGTAGTGGACGAGAAGAGCAAGCAAGAGAGTGCTAAAGCAGCTTTGCTAGAGCGTAGTCAATCTCTGTTAGGTCGCCCCATGTCTTTAGCAATTATTGACCAGCTCAGTGTTAACTCTGGGCCTGAAACTGGTTCTTCCCGGGAAAATTTGCTGCGCCAAATTGTTGAGGTGGAAGCACGGCAACAGGGTGTGGAAGCTAGAGCCTGGGTATTAACCAACCAGATTGCTGAGCTCGAAGCCAAACTCAAACAAATGAGCCAGGATGCTTTGAGGATGGAGATCCTAGAACGCAATATGCGCATTGCGGAAACTATCTATGCTTCAACCTTAACTCAATCAGCCATTGGTCGATTCAACCAATCCCTTTCCTATCCTCAAGTTCAGCTGCTAGCTGAACCCAGCTTACCCCCAGACGCGATAGCACCGAAAAAGTCATCGGCCTTACTTGGTGCAGCAGCTGGTTCATTGTTAATTAGTGCAGGACTATTTTTACTCTGGTTACGTCCCCATTTACAAGGTAAATCACAACCCTCAATGTACGGCAAAGTAGAATCGTTTAATTCTGATGTTCCACCCTTACGTTCTCAACCATCAAATAATAGTTTCACAACATCTAATAGCTTCACATCGCCAATCGGGAACCAAAGAAAAGATTTCTGATGCAACTAATCCACTTGTTATCAAGCTAGACATCATAGCATGGCACCAGTAACCTAAGCCATTAGGCAGGCTTTAATGAAACCCCAAAACTTTGAAGAAAAAGTAGTTTTCTATTATATAATTTCCACCTACTTATTATTTTTTTTAGGCGCACAGTTTGTTTTTGCCCCAGCTCTAGCTTGGCTGCTAACCTTTTATCTAATTAAGAAGCTTTGGCAGCAAACATCAGATACTCCACCGGAAGAAAGGATTCGGATTCCCATTGGAGTCTGGGTCTGGATTGTTTGCATATCAGTCATTGGCCTAGCCTTAGTTGTGGGTCATTTAGATTGGGGTTTTTCAACTGTTAAAACGATAAAATCCTTTATTAACTCCTTTTTGAGAACTTGGGCGCTTCTGGCCTTATTTCCTTTAATTGGTTGCCTCAACATCCGACCACAAATAATCTATAGAGCAATTTCTATCCTTTCCCTACAAACTCTGATCTTGGTGCCAATT
>NZ_JAAHGN010000267.1:0-7839 GCF_010672485.1 Moorena sp. SIO2C4
TCCCTGAAAGCGGGACGAAGTCCATCGCGTTCAACCTTCAACCAACAAACCTTCAACATTAAACCTTAAACCTATGAATTAACCTTCAACTATCCAAACGTCACCACACTACGAATCGACTCACCCTTATGCATCAAATCGAAGGCATCATTAATTTGTTCCAAGGGCATGACATGGGTAATCATATCATCAATATTAATCTTACCTTCCATATACCAATCGACGATTTTAGGAACATCGGTGCGTCCTCTAGCTCCCCCAAAAGCTGTACCTCGCCAGACCCGTCCAGTCACCAGTTGAAAAGGTCGAGTATTGATTTCTTCTCCAGCACCTGCGACACCAATAATAATAGATTCACCCCAACCTTTGTGGCAGCATTCTAGAGCTTGGCGCATCACCTTCACATTACCAATACACTCGAAACTATAATCAGCGCCCCCTTTAGTTAAATCAATAATGTAAGGGACTAAATCTCCCTCTATTTCATTAGGATTGACAAAATCGGTCATCCCGAATTTTTCAGCAAGTTGTTGTTTTTTGGGATTAATATCAACACCTACAATTTGGCTAGCACCCACCATCCGTGCGCCTTGGATTACATTCAAACCAATTCCCCCGAGTCCAAATACCACGACTCTCGAACCTGGTTGAACTTTAGCGGTATTGATCACAGCACCAATACCCGTTGTAACTCCACAACCGATGTAACAAACTTTATCAAAGGGAGCATCTTTGCGGATTTTTGCTACTGCGATTTCTGGCAGTACGGTATAGTTAGCAAAGGTGGATGTCCCCATGTAATGATGGAGCATTTTGCTATCGACAGAGAAGCGACTGGTACCATCGGGCATCAAACCACGTCCTTGGGTATTCCGAATCGCCTGACAAAGATTGGTTTTACCACTTAAACAGTATTCACACTGACGGCACTCAGGGATATAGAGGGGAATCACATGGTCTCCTACCTGGACGCTAGTCACCCCTTCACCCACCTCAACGACTACACCTGCTCCCTCATGTCCTAGAATGGCTGGGAATAGTCCTTCTGGATCTGCGCCAGAGAGGGTATAGGCATCAGTATGGCATACTCCGGTTGCTTTAATTTCCACCATCACCTCACCCGCCTTAGGTTCGGCTACCTGAACCGTTTCAATGGATAAAGGCTTGCCTGCTTCAAAAGCTACTGCGGCTTTGACCTCCAAAATCGACTCCTACTTGGTTCTATCAACTGACCTATTCTATTGAAATATTCTGGCTTTGGATAGCAAGCAAAAGAGGAGGTACACAGGATTTTTACCTGTTCCCGAATCCCGAATCCCGATTCCCGATTCCCGAATCCCGATTCCCGATTCCCGATTCCCGATTCCCGATTCCCTAAAATCCAGAATGTACCTTACCTATTGCTCTCAAGCCAACCCGCGTTAATTAGGGATCATATTATTGTACAATTAAAAAAACAACAAATAGTATAATTTTTCCCAGGTTTTGGGGTAATTGACGGAATAAAAACTCATGGCAGCTGAAAGAATTGTGCTCTTATCCAGTAGAGAAATAGCTAAAATGCGTCTTGCTGGACGCTTAGCCACTGCACTGTTAGACCATTTAGAACCCATGGTTAAGCCAGGGGTAAGCACCCTAGAGATTAATGATGAAGCTGAGCGCTGGACAAAAGAGCATGGGGCAATCAGTGCTCCCTTAGGCTACCAGGGCTTTCCTAAATCTATCTGTACCAGTATCAATGAAGTTGTCTGTCACGGTATCCCTAACGGGAAGCAAATCCTTAAAGATGGGGACATCATTAATATAGACGTAACACCAAAGGTGGATGGATATCACGGGGATACCTCTAGAACCTTTTTTGTTGGTACCCCCTCACCCCTAGCAAAAAAGCTGGTGGAAGTTACTGAAGAATGTATGATGCGGGGCATTGCTGAGGTCAAGCCAGGAGCAAGGGTTGGCGATATTGGTGCTGCTATCCAAGAGTATGCCGAGTCCAACGGCTTTTCCGTAGTGCGAGACTTTGTTGGACATGGGATTAGCAAGATTTTCCATACAGCTCCCCAAATTCCTCACTATGGCACCCGAGGGAAAGGAAAACGCCTCCGGGCTGGGATGGTTTTCACTATCGAGCCCATGATTAACGAAGGTACCCACGAAGTGGAGATATTAGCTGATAAGTGGACAGCTGTAACACGCGATCGCAAACTTTCTGCCCAATTTGAACACACTATAGTTGTCACCCCTGACGGTGTAGAGATTCTGACATTGCCAGAACAAGAAATCCAGAGTAAATCTGCTTAAGTCTCAATGGACATTTAGTGAAAATCGAGCTTAAACTGTGAGATATAAGCAATAAAAGCAGGCACACTATCTGGGTAACAATTCTTAAGAGTATTTCTAAAGAAAGTTAGCCTCCTGCTCAGGAAATTAGCAAGTGGTGAACCCTCTCATGGGTGACACCGCCGTTTTGCTGTGTTCTTAAGCGTTTTGGGTAATCCTAAATTATGGCAACTCTATACGTCAATCCAGCTACTGGAAGTGATAGCGCTGATGGTAGCGAATCTACGCCCTTTAAAACTATTACTAAAGCCTTCGATTCAGCTGGATCAGGTGACCAGATTCAACTAAAACCTGGTACTTATAATACAGCCAGTGGTGAAACCTTTCCGCTGAAAGCTCCCTCTGGTGTAAAAATTATAGGGGATGAAGCCAACAAAGGCAAGGACATCTTAATTGAAGGCAACGGATTGTTCAACACCCGTTTCGGTGGTGGTCAAAACGTGACCCTTATCCTAGCTAAGGATACCGACCTCAGGGGAGTAACTATGACCAATCGTGAGCGCCGAGGCACTGGGGCCTGGATTGAGTCTGGTAGCCCTATCGTTGCTAATTGTACCTTCAAAGAGTGCAATCGTGAAGGGGTTAATGTCACTGGTGAAGCCACACCAGAAATTAAAGATAATAATTTCATTGGTAGCGGTATAGAGGGCCAAGGGATATCGATTACCAGGGATGCCAAAGGGAACATCCAAGGGAATACCTGTAAAAAAATGGGTAATGGCATTGCTGTTGATAGTAATGCAGCGCCAAGGCTGGTCGAGAACCAAACCTCTGAAAACATATTTGGGATAGTGGTTTCTGGGGACGCTCGACCGATACTGCGTAAGAATCGGATTGAAAACAACGAAAGATTTGGTCTGTCAGTTTCTGGCAAGGGTTTGCCAGATTTGGGAACCGCAGGAGACCCAGGGGAAAACGTACTGCGTAACAACGGTGAGTTTGATTTAAAAAATTACACCACGGTTAAGCTGATTTCAGTGGGCAATTTTTTAGTTGCCTCAAAAGCCAGTGGTCCGGTTCAAATTGATGACGCGATCGCTGAAGTTCCTAATCCTGTCGACCCTGTCGACCCTGTCGACCCTGTCGACCCTGTCGACCCTGTCGACCCTGTCGACCCTGTCGACCCTGTTGACCCTGTTGACCCTGTTGACCCACCTAAAAAGTTAACGGATATTGGTGGTCACTGGGCAGAGGATTTCATCGAGGGATTGTACAGTAAAGGGTATATTAGTGGCTTCCCTGATGGCACCTTTCAGCCAGAGAAAACAATGACCCGTGCTGAATATGCGGCCTTGTTGGTAAACGCTTTCAATCCTTCAAATAAAAGGGAGGCCAAGGATTTCAGTGATGTTGCTTCCAAGTATTGGGCTTACGAAAAGATTAAACAAGCCTATCGTGGTGGATTCCTCTCTGGCTACCCTGGGGGGACATTCAAACCCACAGACAAGGTTCAGCGTGCCCAAATAATTGTTTCACTGGTGAATGGGTTAGACTTAACGGCTGCCAGTCCCAATGCCTTACAAGCCTACGATGACAGCGGTTCCATTCCTACCTACGCTATTGAAGCTGTCAAAACCGCAACCAAAAAAGAAATTATCGTAAATCACAGCAATCTCAAACAACTCAACCCCACTCGCAATGCTACCCGTGCTGAAGTATCTGCCATGGTTTATCAAGCCTTGGTGGATGCTAATAAAGTCAGCGCTATTACTAATCAATATATTGTTAAATTTCCAGACGACGGGATACCCACATTCGCAGACATTCAAGACCACTGGGCGAAAGAGTTTATTCAGGAATTGTTGTCAGAAGGTATGATTTCAGGTGTTGACAACAGTAACTTTAAACCTGATGATAAGATCAACCGTGCTCAATATGCGGCCTTGATTAGCAAAGCGTTCAACCCTTCACCGAAAGCGGAAAGGCCAGCTAAGGAATTCAAAGATGTCGGTGATGGGTCTTGGGCTAAGGATGCGATTCAAAAAGCCTATCGCGGTGGATTCCTATCTGGCTACACTGATGGCAACTTCGGACAGGCCGATAATGTTAAGCGAGCGGATGTGATTGTTTCCTTAGTAAATGGCTTGGGTTTAAACGAATCAGACCCCAATGCTTTGGATCTCTATGATGACAAAGACAAGATTCCCAGCTATGCCAAAGATCAAGTCATAACGGCTACTAAAAAACTGATTGTGGTGAATTCCCCTGACCAGAGGAAGCTCAATCCTGTGCGTGAGGCTACTCGTGCTGAGGTAGCTGCGATGGTTTATCAGGCTTTGCTGGATCAGGGCACACTAACCGCTGCGGTGAATAGTGAGTACATTGTCGTTTGTTGATTTATGGTTTGGACTTGACCACGCTTATATCAACTAAATCTTTCTGAAAACATCGGTAGCCTGCTGAGTGCAGGCTTTTTTTTGTATAGCGCCATAAATGTAAGCGATTGACCTAAAGTCACGCTACGCGATGCTCCAATGGAGCCGCTAAGCGAACGCATTTGGATTTAGCTATCAGCTATCAGCTAAAGGCTGACAGCTGATAGCTTACCAGAGAAGAGGGAACAATGATTGTCAAAGAACCGATCAGAGGTACAAATCATGCAGAACAATCCTAGAGCGATGCTCTTTGAGAGCCGCTACGCGATCGCTTACAGTCAATTTTATTCCCCCTACTCTCTACTCCCTACTCCCTGCTCCCTGCTCCCTAAAACCCAGGAAGAAAGTACCTCACAGCACTTGAGAACTCCTATAGTTCACATCACTACCAATTCAGCAATTCCCTTGAGGATCCTAAGCACATTATACCAGTCATTGCCACGATAGAGGGTAAACTCATCGGAAAGAGCATACATCGGTCTACCGGATTTGGTTAGTTTGAACGCACCCCACCCAAATCGAAGATTATGGGTGGGGATTCGTGCGCTTAAAAGTAGCTAGACTCCTAAGCGTCCCCAGGACAATCGGCGTTCTCGATGTGCCGTTAGAACTTTTGCTATCGAACACCCATAAGAAATGCCTATCTCCTACAATTACGGAATACCAGTATCTGGCCCCGATATTATAACTAGCATTTAGATCGGCATGATACCGTTTTCCTGTAGAAAATTTGGCAAGTGAATAATTGATTTTACTTCTCAAGACTTTACCGCTACCATCGAAAGCTACCGCACTGGTGTATTTAGGGTTAATTGTTTGAACAACCCCACCTACTTCCGTCCACTTATCGTTAATAAGCTCGCCGATTTTGCTATGGCACCATAAATGAAACTTCTGTTTCATCAATGACCCTTTCTTACCTGCTTTAGCTTTCCAGCCAAAGAGATTTTCTAATACGATTACTTTTACTCCATGTAACAAGGCAAATTTAACAATCTCTCTGGCTACCGTTCTGCCAATCTCCAAATTTAGATTAGAAGACTTGCGTTCAAGACCTTTACAGAAACCTCTTGGTAATTTTTTCCCGGTTATGTTACTGGTTTGTTTTGCCTTTTTGGCAATTTTCATTCTCCGTCTATTGCGACAGTCTATGTCTCTGGCGGGATTGATAAATTTTCTCGCCTTTACAGTACCATCGCGACCTACGATAGCTGCTACAGCAGCGTTATTGATTCCTAAATCTACACTACATATATATTCTGCCTCCTGCCTCTCCACTTGCTTTACCTCGACTGGCATGGATAGTTGACACTTCTTATTGTCGATTACAAGAGCAGGCGAACACAGTTGATTTCCTTTTGTTAAATGTCTATTACCTCCATGTTTCTTGACTTTTATATTTTTTAGCCAGACCCAATCAGTTCCATCCCAGACCTTTATGTCTACTGTGCCATAGTTCACCCCATATTTAATTTGCTGACCTTGATATAAAGCTGGATAGCTTTTGCACATAGCCGTTAAACGAGGGGGTAATGCCTGACGATGTTTTCTAATGCCTGACTGCCACTCTCTATAACGAGTCTGAAAGCTAGAAACTATCCCAATAGCGTCAGCTATAGCTGCTCTTCTTAAATAACTAGGAAACTTTCTAAAAGAAGGATTTTTATCTAAAACTTTTTGATAATAGTTATGTTTAGGAGCTGGATTTTTTGCTGTGGCATGAATCATTTTCTCCACAGCATTTATCCGTTCTGTAGAAGACAGAGTAGCTAGTTTAGCCCATTGAGCGTTGAATATGAGAACTAGAGGCGTTAGGAAGGCACGGTACTCATTGACAGTTAGTTGCATCTGGTGCTTTTGTTCTTGTGTTGCCACAAGGCTCCAAACGTCCGTCCGCATCAGGTCAGCCTCCTTTTTCTTTTTCTTTTTAGTTCTCCTGTTACTTCTTTTTTTGCTCATGGGCTTGGGTTTAACGAACCGTCTACACTTGGTCTACCAGTTATAATCTTAGTTGTCAAGACGGTTAAGAAAATTTTTCTATGCTACCGCTAAAAACCCTCAGCAACAGTGCGTTTCGGCTTATATATCACTTTAATCAGAATCGAGCTTATACTCAAACAACTTCTTGGGAAGTGGGAGTGCGATCTAGTAGAGTTTGTTGGTGTTGCTGACCATGTACATATTCTCTTTGAAGCACACCCGTCAGTAGGATTGTCGAAGCTAGTTAATAATGTTTTGACGGTTACTTCTCCTAGGCTACGCTTCAAGTTCGCGGAGCATTTATCTAAGTTCTATTGGGGATCATTACCTCAATTCTGGTCTGGCAGTTATGCAATCATTAGTGTAGGAACACAAGGGCCTATGACCGTTTGATTGCTGATTGAGTACGTAAAAAACCAAGAGACCCCTGAATAAGGACGCTGCGCGATGTTTGTTGGTTTCGCTTACCCCACCCAAATCATAGATTATGGGTGAGGACTGCGCGAAACATTTTGTTCAAAAACCGGAAATTAGTGCCATTAGTCACCAATCCAAAACTAGGGCGCAACTGATTAGGATTAGCCATCATGTAGGTCAATGCCTGAGGAATTGCTGACTTGAGAGAGAAACCAGCTTGTTTCGATTCAATCGCTAATACCCAACTAAACAGGTAAGGGGTCTCCCGTTATACCCGCGCTTCATGGGCGGGAGGGGAATTACCTGACGGGGTCTCTTGGTTTTGGTATGATAGATTGATGGCGGTTGGACTGCCGCTCAATGGCTGTGGTAAATCGATACAGGATATCGAGGAACAGTAAGTCTCATTCGTGAGTAAGAGCGCGCCTACATCATAATCTTTGATTTGATGTAGGAGTAGTCACAACTGCTCTTGTAGCACCAACACATCAATACGTCCCCGCAGGATTTCGTGCTCCTCAACAGCGGCAATTTCTATTGCGGCCTCTGTCTTGAGGTGAAAGGGAGAACCATAAAAACCCGCTAGTCCTAACAAGGGAGACAGCACTACCATTTTGACAATGTCTTCCACCATCGGGTACTGTTCCAGGTATAGCATGTGAGCCTTAACTTGCTCTAAGGACTGCCTTTCAGTGTCGGTAAGTTCTGGTAACTCGTCCTGCCACTC
>NZ_JAAHGN010000268.1:0-7825 GCF_010672485.1 Moorena sp. SIO2C4
TAAGTCCAAAGCTACTTCTCGATTGTTTCCGATGGTGGTCTACCCGCTCTAGTAGATGCCCTGGTGGATTCTCAGGAATATTCGGATTACTTTGCCGAAGAAACGGTTCCCTATCTGAGGGGTTATGGTCAAGAGGCTCAAGAATGCCGTAACTGGGGGATGCAGCAAGATTTGTTGCGCTATAGTGCTCCCTTCCGTAAGGATGCCCAGTTCCTCAATACCTTTGCCAAGTACGAGCAACCCCTGCCTGACCAACATGTTTATGGTTCTGGTAATGACTCGTTGGAAATTCAGTATGGGGCAATTTTCCCGAAAGAAACCCGGAATCCTACTACCACCCCCGCTCTCTTTGGCAAAGATACTAAACGCCTGCTGATCCACCAAGGCCCAGGGATCAATAACCAAAATAGTAATCCAGGGGCAAGGGGTATGTCCCCCGGTTCCCTTGGCTCTAAGGTGATCCGCCTTGACCAGATCCCCAGTACACAAGACAAGAGTATCAAATTTGCCGAAAGCTCTACTCAAAGGGTAATTCGTGCCTGTTACCTGCGAGTTTTTGGCTTTATGCCCTATGAAGGTGAACGGCTGACTTCAGGGGAAGCTCGGCTGGAAAACGGTGAAATTACTGTCCGCGAGTTTATCCTAATGCTGGCGAAGTCTGATGGTTTCCGCAAACGTTACTGGACACCATTGTATGTAGTCAAGGCAATTGAATATATCCACCGACGTTTGCTTGGTCGTCCTAGCTATGGGCGCTCCGAGATGAACAGTTACTATGATGTTGCCTATAAAAAAGGTTTCTACGGTGTAGTAGAGGCAATTGTCAACACCAAAGAGTACTCTGAGGCATTTGGGGAAGATACGGTTCCCTATGAGCGCTATGTGACGGCGGCTGGTTTAAAAATGCGCACCGGAGGAGTGTCTGGTAGCGTGACATCAGCAATGGCAATCATGGGTGAGGAGAAAGTACCTCGCTTTGTTGAGCTGGGTATGGGCAAAGAGATGCTCACCGAACCGGAAGTTGAATTCCGGATTAATCAGGGGGTTAGTGTACAGCGTGAACAAACTAAGATCTTTAAGCTGATCGACCTGAATGATAAGCCAGCGTTGAAAGTTCTGATTGGAGCAGCTTATCGGCAGATATTTGAGCGGGATCTTGAACCCTATCTGATCAAAGCAGCATTCACCTCCCTAGAAAGCCGACTGAGCAATGGCGAAATTAATCTCAAGGAGTTTATTGAAGGCTTAGGTTGTTCTGATCTCTACATCAAAGAGTTCTACACCCCCTACCCCAACACCAAGGTGATTGAGCTGGGTACCAAGCACTTCCTAGGACGTGCCCCCTTAACTCAGAAGGAAATCCAGACCTACAACGCAATTCTAGCCTCAGAAGGCATTCGGAGCTTTATTGGGGCAATGGTCAATGGCATGGAATATGCTCAGGCATTTGGAGAAGATACCGTCCCGTACCGCCGCTTCCCCACCTTACCAGCTGCTAATTTCCCGAACACCGAGAAGCTGTATAATCAGCAGACCAAGCAGAATAGTGATGTGGTGGTACCAAGCTTTGATCCAGTCGAGCCTCGCATGGATTCGTCTAAGCTACCTCTGACCGGAAAAGCGATCGCAGATATGGCTGCCCAAAAGTGGCAGGTGGCTACCAACCCTTCCGAGCTGGCCAAGGTAGGTCGTTCCTCTAATCGGAACAACTCAACCTTGAATCATAAATCTGCTAAGCCAACACGGATTTTCCGCATCACCCCAAACATTTCTCAGGTCGAAACCGCAGTGGTGATTGATGCCATGTATGACCAGGTCCTGGATTTATTCGGTGAACCAGTACCAGCAGGATACCGGCAACAGCATCTAGACAGTCAACTGCGCAATGGAGAAATTTCGGTGCGGCAGTTTGTTAAAGCCTTGGCAATTAGTAACACCTATAGTCAGCGGTTTTACCAGGCTTATCCCCCTGCCAAAGTAGTTGAGTTATTGTTCCGGCACTTACTAGGACGTACCCCTAACACTCATGGTGAGGTTCAAACCTACCAGCAGCTGTTGGCGGAACAAGGTCTAGAAGCTGCAGTAACAGCTATGGTTGATAGTTCAGAATACTCTCGCTTCTTTGGTGAAGACGTAGTCCCCTATCAGCGGCTCAGTCAGTAAAAAGTCTGAATTATGAAGGTTGGAGGTTGGAGGTTGAAGGTTTGAAGGTTTGGAGGTTGAAGGTTGAAGGTTGAAGGTTGAAGGTTGAAGGTTGAAGGTTAAAAGTTTAAAATTGAAGGTTTGGAGGTTGAAGGTTGAAGGTTTGGAGGTTGAAGGTTGAAGGTTGAAGGTTTGAAGGTTGAAGGTTGAAGGTTGAAGGTTGAAGGTTTGGAGGTGGTCGGTAGGTTGGACTAGCCTTAAAGGTTAAACTTTCAACCTTTAACCTCTAACTCAGGCCACTAACCTGTAACTGACCTTTCAAACTTTATTAGGGAAAATGTTAAGATGTGTTGCGAAGCTAGGAAAAATGTCAACAATCTGTAGCAAAATATTCCCGGAAGCTAGGTGTATGATTAACCTGCTTTGATTTATGCCTTTGATTTAGGCGGGGTTAGCCAAACCAAGTTTTGCTGGGGCGTGCGTCGGCTGAAGTTCCGACGGCGTATCGAGAACGGCGATTTACCCGGCACATTGCAGGTAACTGCAATGCTACAGAAGCTCTAATTACACCGCAAGGTTAGTTAGAGAGCGTTCATTCTTGGAAATGCCAGTTTAAAAAACCTGGTAATATTTTTTTCTGGAGGAATCCATCTATGAGTATTGTCACGAAATCCATCGTGAATGCAGATGCTGAGGCTCGCTATCTGAGCCCTAGTGAATTAGACGGTATCAAAAGCTTTGTTACTTCTGGTGAGCAGCGCTTACGTATCGCTCAAACCTTAACAGGCTCCCGTGAGACAATTGTTAAGCAAGCTGGAGACCAACTATTCCAAAAGCGTCCAGATGTGGTATCTCCTGGTGGTAATGCCTACGGTCCAGAAATGACCGCTACTTGCCTGCGGGACATGGATTACTACCTACGCTTGATTACCTACGGTATTGTTGCTGGTGATACCACACCAATTGAGGAAATTGGTCTGGTAGGTGCTAAGGAAATGTACAAGTCTTTAGGTACCTCCATTGATGCTGTTGCCGAAAGCGTCCGTTGCATGAAGGGTATTGCTACTGGCATGATGTCTGGGGACGATGCTGCTGAAGCTGGCTCTTACTTCGACTATGTGATTGGTGGATTGTTGTAGGGCAATAAATACTCCTTGGCCTAGTGTTCTGATGATGGCAAAGTTTGTCTGTAGAACCGATAATCACAACTTGAGTTAAATAAGGAAATAGAATCATGCAAGACGCAATTACTGCTGTTATCAACTCTGCCGACGTCCAAGGCAAATATTTGGACGACTCCGCTATGGCAAAGCTCAAGGGCTATTTCCAAACTGGTGAGCTGCGGGTACGTGCAGCAACTGCCATTAGTGCTAATGCTTCTACCATCGTTAAGGAAGCGGTTGCTAAGACCCTGTTGTATTCCGACAGCACTCGTCCAGGTGGCAATATGTACACCACTCGCCGCTACGCAGCTTGTATCCGTGACATGGATTACTTCTTGCGTTATGCTACCTATGCGATGTTGGCCGGTGACCCATCGATCCTTGATGAGCGGGTACTCAATGGCTTGAAGGAAACCTACAACTCCCTTGGTGTTCCCATTGGCAATACCACCAATTCCATCCAAGGCATGAAGGAAGTTACCGCTAGCTTAGTTGGTGCTGATGCGGGTAAGGAAATGGGTGTATACTTTGACTACATCTGCTCTGGCTTAAGCTAACTTAGCTAGTGTTGATGGAATTCGCCAGCCTGTAGTTGTCTGTGTAATTAAGGTCTGGGAAGTTGATTGTGAGTGCTAGCTTGTTAAAGGCGAATCTGGCTCACGTCAGTCAAGCAGAGGAGTTTTGACAGTCTAGTATTGACAATTAACTCCCAGACTTTGGAATAGTTGAGATATTCGATTAACGAATTTATTCCCTCGCTATAGGCGATAGGGGATTTTTTAGACATATTGGAATCAAACCAGAATTAAAATTTTCTTGAATTTTACTAGGAGAAATAACCTCATGCGGACGTTTGAAATAACTGCTTGTGTGCCAAGCCAAAGCAGAATTAGGACACAACGGGAGTTACAGAATACTTTTTTTACCAAGCTAGTTTCCTACGATAACTGGTTCCGTGAGCAGCAGCGCATCCAGAAAATGGGTGGCAAAATTATTAAGGTTAAGCTGGCAACTGGTAAGCAAGGTACAAACACCGGTTTGTAATAATTTTTCGATAATAGCTGTTTATAAAAAAATTTCAGGGGGTCTACTACGACCCCTTTTTGATTTTTGGTGGAAAATGGGGGGATGGAAACAGAGGCAACAGAGGGAAGATATAGCATTTCTAAATTCGGTGAGGTACATTTGGGATGTTAGGGAATAGGCAAAAGGCAACAGGCAACAGGCAACAGGTAAAAAAGATTGTGTACCTCATTACTATGAGAAAAGCTATAAACAAGAAACCAAAGGCCAAAGGCGAACAACCAAATAACCTTGGCCTTTCGGCCACGCTACGCGAACAACCTTCAACCACATAACCTTGGCCTTTGGCCAGGCTACGCGAACAACCACATAACCTTGGCCTTTGGCCAGGCTACGCGAACAACCACATAACCTTGGCCTTTGGCCACGCTACGCGAACAACCACATAACCTTGGCCTTTCGGCCACGCTACGCGAACAACCACATAACCTTCAACCAACCTGATTAAACGTGGCTCTACGTAACCTGATTCTCTTATTTAACCCCTCTACTACAGACTGGGCAGTTAGTGCTCGGTTACTGAAGTGGTTAACGTTTCTATGGCTGTTGATCGGAATAGTAATTCTTTTCTCAGCTTCTTATGCGATCGCAGATGTCGAGTTAGGGGATGGAACATACTACGTCAAGCGACAGCTGATGTGGGTAGTCTTAGGTTTAGTGGGATTTAACCTATTGGTGCGATCACCGTTGCGTTATTTGCTAAAGATCAGCCATTGGTTGGTCCTGGGGCTGTTGGTGCTGCTGTTATTGACTTTAATTCCTGGTGTGGGCACAACGGTTAATGGGGCAACTCGCTGGTTATCTTTCGGTTCGGTTCCCCTGCAACCTTCAGAGTTAATGAAGCCGTTTCTAGTGTTACAAGCAGCTCGGGTATTTGGGCAGTGGGACCGGCTTCAGTGGCGGACTCGTTTCACGTGGCTGGGGATTTTTATGGTGGTGTTGGTGGGAATTTTGTTACAGCCTAATCTGAGTACAACAGCACTTTGTGGGATGACCTTGTGGCTAGTTGCTCTAGCAGCAGGGTTACCGTTTTCTTACTTGGGAGGTACAGCATTTGGTGGTGTCCTGCTGGCAGTACTCAGTATCAGCATTAAGGATTACCAGCGGCGTCGGGTGATGTCATTCCTAAATCCTTGGGCTGATCCAATGCGAGATGGATACCAATTGGTTCAAAGTCTTCTAGCTATTGGCTCCGGTGGGACTTGGGGCTCTGGCTTTGGGTTATCCCAACAAAAGTTATTCTATTTACCCATTCAACACACTGATTTTATCTTTTCTGTCTTTGCTGAGGAATTTGGCTTTGCTGGTAGTATAGCGCTAATGTTATTGTTGATGACATACATGACCCTAGCGGTGATTGTAGCTATTAAGGCAAGAAACCGAGTCTATCAGTTAATCGCGATTGGAGCAATGCTGTTTATTGTAGGACAGTCTCTGTTGAATATTGGTGTCGCTTCTGGGGCTCTGCCGACTACTGGTTTACCCTTCCCATTCTTTAGTTATGGGGGAAGTTCGATGATTTCCAGTTTGTGTTCCGCTGGGTTGTTGATTCGGGTGGCACGAGAGAGTAGTGAGGCGAAAGTTGTGTCTATACAAAGTCGCCGCCAGTCGATAGCAGAACGACGGCAAAGAAGGCACAAGGTCAAAGCCAAAAGGTAAAAGTGACCAATATAGCGGTTTTCAATTTGGTGAGGTACAGAGTTTCTGGTTTTAGGGAACAGCGGATCTGGGAACAGGGAACAGGGAAGAGGAACCCACCCCTAACCCCTCCCAGGAGGGGAAGAGGGAACAGGGCAAAAATTATGTTTACCTCATTAGCGTAAAAAGCGCTATACAGACTAGTAATTTTTTTTTCAGGGCATTCCTACTCCCGACTCCCGACTCCCGACTCCCCACTCCCGACTCCCCACTTCCTAAAACCGATGTCTAGGTCTAGGTTTTTAGTAGATACAAAAACTCCAACGGTAAACCATCAGTATCAGCGATAAACGCTACCTCATAAACACGATTACCGATCATCTGTTGGGTAGGTTCCAAGAGAACCTTCAACGGTTGAAACTGCTCTGGGTTCTGCTCAGAAGCCTCTTTAAAACTTTCTTTCAAGCACTCTAACCAACTTGGCAAGTCAGTAGCGCTATCAGTTAGGTCAAAAGACACGTGGTAATACCCCACATAATGCTCATCCCCAAAGGCATCTGGTGCTGGTAATGGTTCAGGAATTTGGATCAGTTCCAAGCGTCCCCCCAGTCCCTTCAGCCAACACGCTAGAGTCATGCCGGTAGTGAAGCGTTCAGATACCGTGAATCCCAACTTCTCATAAAATGCGATCGCGCGATGAATATTGGCTGTGCGAATCGAAGCGTGATGCATGGGTTTTGTCCTTTGGCCTTTTTCCTTTACCCTTATTCCTTTGTAACCAACAACAGGTGTACTGAAATCACCAAGCGCTAATCACTAATCACGTGCTCACCAATCTACCAATCTAGCAATCACTAAAACAATCGGAAATAAGGGTAGCGCACAGGTACCCCTGGTTCTTTTTCCAAATCAAAATTAATCACTGCCCAACAAGGTTCTTCCTCAGGTTCTGGGCTAAATTCTACCGGCAAGCCATACAACCTGGGTTGGCCTGACTCTGAGTTCCCTCGCCAGGGGGTACTGCGCTCTAGGTAGGCACTCACTAAATCCCGATAACGACTGGCAATAATCACCCGTGTTGCCCGATATCCTTCAGTGTATAGCTTGTCTAGGGCTTCGTGAATCTCAAAGCGAATTCCATCAGGATGAGTGTGCTGTCGGTACCATTTATCTTGCCATAGACGCCAGTGACGCCCAGATTGTAAATGAATCAGTTCCCCAGTTTTTGGGTTGGCTTCAAACGCACCATGACGTGGACACAAGTAAGTGTCAGTCAACGTCAATGCCGGAATTATCTGACGGCAGTGAGGACATTTTATTTCTGAACCGAATATCGGGTACTGCAAGCTAGAATCAATCATTAAATGCTAAAGATTGCCTTAGAGGTATATGCTATTACCTAATGGCTCCATCATTATAACTGGGTATTTATTGCTGTTGGTCTAAGTGACCCCACTCTAAAACCTATGTAAAACCTAAGGTATTAATTACCATTATCTCCCTATTGTGATTAATTGTGGATCATCCTCTACCTAAAACCCCAATATTGACATCTTTTTGGCCTCCCCCAGATCTGTCTCTTGCTGCCTTTGTCGCCCCTAATGCTGTAGTTATGGGTCAGGTGTCCGTAGCTGCAGGAGTTAGCATTTGGTATGGTGCTGTAGTCAGAGGTGATGTGGAGCGCATCGAGATTGGCGATCGCACTAATATTCAAGATGGCGCAATTTTACACGGAGATCCCGGCAAGCCAACAGTTTTAGAAGACCATGTCACTGTCGGTCATCGCGCTGTCATTCATT
>NZ_JAAHGN010000269.1:0-7803 GCF_010672485.1 Moorena sp. SIO2C4
CCGCAAGAAGAGTGCAGCCTTTATAGTTGATAGGCTATGCATCAAAGGTGGCAGGTTTTGTTGTAAGGCTGCACTCTTCTAAGGTTTCGTCTCCGGCACGTTGCGTAATCCGGTCTAACGACCTGGTAGCCTACGAAGATTTAAGGGTTAAGAATCTAGTAAAGAATCATTGCCTGGCTAAGTCTATTAATGATGCTGGCTGGTATCAGTTCAGAAAATGGTTAGAGCATTTTGGGACTAAATTTGGCAGAGTAACTGTAGCAGTAAACCCTGCTTATACAAGTCAAAACTGCTCTAAGTGCGGTGAAACAGTCAAAAAATCACTATCAACTAGAACCCACGTCTGTAAGTGTGGATGCAAGTTAGATAGAGACCACAATGCTGCGCTGAACATTTTAAAACGAGCCTTGGGTACGGTGGGGCACACCGGAACCTGGATCCTAGATCCCAACGCTTCGGGAGATCTGACCTCTACTGTCCTTGGTCCCGGCCAGGTTCAGCAAGTCGGGTCGTTGAGCGAAGAATCCCCGCGTCTTTAGACCGGGGAGTGTCAATTAACATCATTTACTCTCAAAGAAATTGACCGTATTAAGCGCGATCGCAAGACAGTAGCAGTAACAAAATCTGTGAAGGTTGCTAGTTTCTCAGTTTAAGATGAACAAGTCCACTACACACAGGGAACTTCAATATCATGGCAAATGGTAAATCCAAAGTCGCACTGATTACCGGCGCATCATCGGGTATGGGCAAAGAAATGGCCAAATCTCTGCTGAAGGATGGTCTGACCGTGGTAGTAGCGGCACGTAGTGTCGAAAAAATGGCTGACCTTAGAGAGTTGGGTGCTCACCCGCTGCGTATGGACATCACCGATGAGGCAAGTATCCAGGCTGCAGTGAATGAAATTCAAGACACTTATGGCAAGGTTTCGCCCCGCTGACCTTAACCGTTAGACTTTGCTGAGTCTCGGTAGATGGTCTTGCAGAACTGTTAACATTGACTTTGTCTTTGGGATGTGCTTCCATTGTCAAGCACCAAATGCACTACAGTTGCGTGTACCTAAAGGTGAGAGTGATCGCAACATTGGGCTAGACAAATCATTATGGATCAAATCATAGCAAAGGTTTTCTTAGAATGCGTTCGCGCCATCGATGCCAGCGAGTTGATAAGTCGCGTTTCTTCCACGGACAAAGAGTTTAGCTTTCAAAATTGGTTTGCTGTTCGTCTTGAAAGGCTTTCCTTGAACTTCGATGAACCTTCAAGAAATGCTTATCCAGACTTCAGGCTTGTTGATTTCCCCCTTGGCTTCGAGATCAAAGGATTAGGATTTCCAGGCAGGGAAGCAAACTATGACTGCAATAGTCAAGTGCCCTCAGGTCTGCATAATGGGAGGACAATTTACTATGTGTTTGGACGATACCCAGCAAAAACCAAGGAAAAGAACTATCCAGTCTATGATCTTGTCATGTGTCATGGCAATTTCTTAAATGCAGACCATTCTTATATCCATAAAAATAAGAATCTTAAAGGTTTCGGTAGCTATGGAGACATTATGATTCGTGACCGAAAAATGTATGTTGCACCTACACCATTTGCCCTTACGGATGGCACAGAACGCCAAGTTACTCTGATTGCTCCAACTGGCTTTAAATTTGGTATAGATTTAAAACACTCGGGTACTATCACACGTATAGAGACTCCAAGGCTGATAAGGGGTTATTACTTTGATATGATTGAACATACGCTTACACCTTCCTATATAGATAATCCAAACGCAGGAAAGAAACACACATTTAAAGTTTTCCGTGCAGCAAAATCTTTAGGGCCAACAGTCACTCTTCGTTGATATGGAACTTTCATTCACAAGTCTTTTTTCTGGTGCCGGTGGCTTAGATATCGGCTTTGAAATGGCTGGTTTTAAACATCTATACTCCACAGATATTGATACATGGAGCGTTAAAACACTCCGTAATAATCGACCTGAATGGGATGTTGAAGAAGCTGATATTCGAGAAGTATCAGAAAGAGATTTACCTGATAGTGATGTAATTTTAGCAGGGGTTCCATGTCAGGGGTTTTCACTGGGCGGGAATCGAAAGGAAAACGACGAGAGGAATTTTCTGTTTCAAGAAGTTGTCAGAATGGCAAAGATCAAGAAGCCTCGCTTTATCGTAATTGAGAATGTTCTCAATCTCAGGAGAATGAAAGAACCCAAAAGTGGAAAGCCTTTTGTTGAGGTAATTTCAGAGCATTTAAAGAGTCTTGGATACTACATAAAATATAATGTCTTCAGAGTATCTGGTTTTGGAGTGCCTCAAACGAGAAGAAGATTTATTTTTATTGCCAGCTTCGACCGATTTCCCTCAGCTTTTCACTGGCCCACGCCAGAGCCAGATACACCAGCATCAGCATATTTAGCTGATCTGGCTGCAAATCCATTTATTTCGCTTCCTAATCATTGTCCTGAATGGGGGTTCAAAAGCCGTGTTCATGAGGAGACTGGAAAGGCATTTGATCCTACTGAGACCCCTGTACCATGTAGATTCTCTCGAACTGGATCTGACGGACACCCAATAAGATCTTTGGATGCCCCATTTCCTGCTATTGATACTGGAACTATTTGGGGGTGGGCTCAGGGAAATGTGGTGGCAGAAAGAAAGGAAAAAGATCGCGTCAATGGGCAATTTGTAAGGAATCCAAATATTAGCTTAAAGCTCTGGCGTATCAGTGCAAGCCGTCTGCGACGCTTTACTAATCGTGAATATGCCCGACTTCAAACTTTCCCAGACTCATGGGTATTTCATGGAGGAAATAAACGTCATGTCCACCAGCAGATTGGCAACGCTGTTCCTGTACAATTTGCCTATCGAGTTGCCTGTTTTCTTCAAGCAGTTTACGAAGCACAGTGTTTAGGCCAACCAATGAATTTATTTACTAATAATACGGTATTACAACTGGAATTGAATTTATAACTCAATAATTTGGTATGATCAAGCCGATTGGTAGGTTGCTTTGAAGGACAAAGCCCAACAAGACCCCAGCCATACCTAGCGGTTTTAACAGGGTGACAATGGGCAGGTCGAAGCTGGAGATTATTATAGGAATTCTGGGCTAGGCTCCCAGTTACCGCCTTTTTACTCCCCTTGAAAAATTGGTGACCATTCCCTACTGTAGCGGTAATCTTGTCACCCCAGTACCAGGGTAGAGTAAACTTTACTATCACGGTTATTAAGTTGTAAAAAGTCCGAGACCTTGCCGCCCTTCTTTGAGTTTGTTAGCCTAATGTAGAACGAAAGATTCCCACACTGTTCACCACAGCGAATAGTGATTGAGCTTTGCTCACGCTACGCGATCGAAGGCAGCAGCAATCGTGGCATATTCCTTGCTATGACCTGTACTTTAGAATTGTGTGATCAGGTTTTAAAGGTTGATTTAAGCGTGAAATTATCAAAAGAAACCATATTAGTTCTTCGTGATATCATTACAGGTAATGGAAATTGTTCACCCTATCGAAATGGTAAGCAATTGGTTGAATTTTTTAACCAATTTAGTTGTTCGGGTTGGGAGGATGAATACGGTCCAGGTTTTCCTGCACGTTGGCAATACGCTGAGGAGAAGTTAAGTGAGTTTAACGATAGGCCAATCATGAAAGATATCCTGCTCGCGGCTATTGATACTCGTCATTTTTTGAAAGAAACAAGTGATAATCAAAAAGCAGTCGAGCTTCTGAACAAATATCTTGAATTTGATAGTTATAAACTACAATCTTCAGGAAACAACAAATGGAATGTTTATAAATTGGATGGTTCTCAAATTGAATTATCACATCCTTATGGAAATTCGCAGGAAGTAACACATAAATTTATTGATGAGCAAATCAGTAAATGTGACAAGAAGCTTGCTGAAGGTGATTTTGATGGTGCAATCACTAACGCACGCTCTCTCGTTGAGGCAGTTTTGTCTGCAATAGAACAAGAGTTTGATTCTAATCCACCGGAGTATAAGGGAGACTTACAGAAACTGTATAAGCAGGTTCAAAAACACCTTAAGCTTTCTCCAGGACAGGAAAACCTTGCACAGTGTTTAAAGCAAATTCTCTCTGGTCTAACAAGTATAGTTCATGGCTTGGCTACTTTGCGAAATAACATGAGCGATGCTCACGCCAGATCCTATCAACCGTCGGAACATCATGCCAGACTAGCAGTTAATTCGGCCTATACACTATGCGACTTTCTATTTGCAACAAAGGAGTATCAAATGCAGAAAAACAACAAACCTAACAATTAAAACCCTTTGCATGCCTCATTAAACTCATTCAGAGAGTCGCCCCCGACCCCTGGCTGCAAAACCAGAGGTGAAATTATCACCATCACCACAACCACTTTCATACGGTAACTTCAAACCATTTGACTAGCTGTATATTAGAATTGTAGTAGGTCGATAAACAGAGAGGCAAGTGTTATGAGAGCAGCTTATCAATACAGGTTGAGATTATCTAAAAAACAAACAGCCGAGTTAGATCGATGGCTAGAGATGTTGCGGTGTCAATACAATTACTTGTTGGCTGATCGATTTAACTGGTACGAGGAGAATCGCTGCTCTAGTAATGCTTGCCCGCTTATATGCCACCTGCCAGAGTTAAGGGATAATCCTGATTATTTTTCCCAGAAGCGAACTCTACCTCAATTAAAGAAAGACAGACCGTGGTACACCGACATCCATGCTCATGTATTACAGGACTGTGTTAAGCGAGTAGATCTAGCTTTTAAACGATACCTCAAAGGAGATTCCAAAGGTAAAAAGAATGGTAGACCACGGTTCAAAGGAAAAGGGCGGTACCGTTCTTTAACCTTTCCGTCTCTAGGAAAAGACCCTATCAAAGGTAATCTTTTGAAACTACCTAAATTTGGATGGGTCAAGATAGTCTATCACAGGCCAATCCCTGATGGATTTAAGATTAAAACAGCTACTGTTACCCGAAAAGCCGACGGAATCTATGTAACCCTGTCAATTCAAGATGACACTATTCCTCAGACTATTCCGGTCGATGAAGTGTCTAATCCCGTGGGCATTGACATGGGTCTCAAATCATTTTTGATCAAGTCCGATGGCTCAGAAGTGGAGATTCCCCAGTATTACAGAAAAGCTCAAAAACTGCTCAAAAAAATCCAGAAAACCGTTAGCCGATCTAAGAAAGGTAGTAATAATCGGAAAAAGGCTGTAGCAAAACTAGGTAAAGCTCACAAAAAAGTAGCTGATACCAGAAAAGATTTTCATTTCAAAACTGCCAAAAACTTGCTAGATAACCATGACCTGGTAGCTCACGAGAAGCTAAACATCAAAGGTCTGGCCAGAACTATAATGGCAAAATCAGTTCTTGATGCTGGATGGGGTCAATTCCTGTCAATCCTTGCAACCAAAGCCTTAAATGCTGGGTTGTTAACGGTTCCTGTGAATCCCAGAAACACTAGTCAGAACTGCTCTAATTGTGGAAAAAAAGTACCTAAGAAACTAAAAGACCGCATTCATTCTTGCCCTGATTGTGGATATGTTGCTGACAGGGATATAAATGCAGCTAGAAACATTTTGAATTTGGCGGTGGGGCATCCCGTCAGTAGTAGTGCGGCTCGTTCCTAATAGGAGCCTTTCGTAATAGAAAGGGGTATGATTAGGGGGATTCGTGAGGTCTAACCTCAAAAATCCTAACTATCCTCAGGATGTGGGTGAAAGTCCCACCCTTGAAGAGACAAGTGACTCCCTATCTGACCACACCGAGTGAGCGGCAACTCACAGAGTGACGCTGGTAACAGGGCGCAATCAGTTGACCAAAAGCAGGTAACAACACTGGCGCTAACGGGGAGGCGACAAGGTCTAAGTAGTTCTAAAAAAGTGTCTAAGACGGCAACCACAACCTGAATAAAATATGTGGAATAAATTCTCTACTCTCACGGAGTCATTACTACGATATCCGTAATCTCTGAGAGGAGAATAGGCAAATTGAACTGACCTAAATCGCCAAAACAATCTTCAGGATGGAACGAGTAAAAACGACAGCAATAATAGGTCTGGGGAACGGTCGAAACCCCGGTAAACTATGCCAAGTCTAATCCCTACTGTCGGGTAAGATGTGTTCAAAACTGGGCACGGGTTCTCAGAATATGTTCAACCAAAGTAGAGTATGGTTAGACGCATGAATTCACATAGCGAACTTTGGAAAAGTCAGAAGTGGAAGAAACTCCGCCAAAACTTATTCCGCCTACAAAGAAGAATATATAAAGCAGTTCAGGCTGGCGACTTGAGGAAAGCTCGGTCTTTACAAAAACTGATTATGAAATCCCGTTCAGCTCAACTTTTGGCCGTTCGTCAAGTGACTCAATTAAATCAGGGTAAACGCACTGCCGGAATTGATGGAAAGGAAAACCTCAATTACCGAGAGCGAATTGAATTGGTAGACAATCTGAACCACTATGGCCACACCTGGTTTCATAGCGGACTAAGGGAAGTACCAATCCCTAAAAAGAATGGGAAAACCCGGATGCTTAAAATACCAACTATCGCTGATAGAGCATGGCAATGTCTAGTAAAATACACCCTCGAACCTGCGCACGAAGCTATCTTTCACGCCCGGAGTTACGGGTTTAGGACTGGGCGAGGCGCACATGATGCCCAAATGTACATATTCACCAACCTGAATAAAGGAAAAAAAGGCATCACTAAAAGGGTAATTGAGCTAGATATTAAAAAGTGTTTTGACCGCATTTCTCATAAATCCATCATGGATAGGTTGATAGCACCAGCACATGTGAAGAAAGGGGTCTTCAGGTGTTTAAAAGCTGGCATCAGCCCGGAATTCCCTGAACAAGGAACTCCCCAGGGAGGAGTGGTTAGCCCCCTTTTAGCCAATATCGCACTTGATGGAATAGAAGATATCCATCCATCCGTCCGCTATGCAGACGACATGGTGATATTTTTAAAACCAAAAGATGACGCCGGAAAAATTCTTCAAAAAGTGGAAAAATTTCTGGAAGAACGAGGTCTCGAAATCAGTCAAGAAAAGACCAAGATAACCAAAACGACAGACGGTTTTGACTTCCTTGGCTGGCAGATGCGAGTCAAGCCAAGCGGAACATTCCATTGTAAACCCTCAGCGGATAATCATAGGAAAATACGCGAGAAGATTAAAGCCGTAGTCAATAGCTCGAATTATGGTGCAAAGGTCAAAGCCAAAAAACTAGCTCCCATTGTAAGAGGATGGCGAAACTACCATAAATGGTGTGATATGAGCGATTCTCGGGATAGTCTATGGTTCCCTAACAAAGCGGCAAAAAGAAAATTCCTCATCGAAAAGAAAATGAACCGCTATGAAGCAGTGGAATTATGCAAAAAGGCATTCCCTACAGTAAGGACTAAACGTTTTGGACACACTATGGTCACAGGGACTAAGTCCCCTTACGATGGAGACTTAGTCTATTGGAGCAAACGGAAAAGTACGCTCTACGACAATCATACGTCCAAGGCTTTGAAACGACAAAACCATTCTTGTGAATATTGCGGGTTAATGTTCAATTGCGACGAATCTGTACACCTTCATCATGTAGATGGAAACCACGACAATTGGAAGCTAAAGAACCTAGCAGCAATTCATCAAAGCTGCCACCAACAAATTCACTGGAGCAAGCCAAAAGGCAAGCCGAGAGGTTGAGAGAATCTAGGAGCCGTGTGAGATGAAAGTCTCACGCACGGCTTTGAAGGAGAGGTGCTCCGGATAATACCGGACATCGACTCTAATAAGCTTGCCGAGCAACC
>NZ_JAAHGN010000027.1:0-23693 GCF_010672485.1 Moorena sp. SIO2C4
TAGAGGCAAGAGGAACCCACCCCTAACCCCTCCCAGGAGGGGAAGGCAAGAGGCAAGAGGCAAGAGGCAAGAGGCAAGAGGAACCCACCCCTAACCCCTCCCAGGAGGGGAAGGCAAGAGGCAAGAGGCAAGAGGCAAGAGGCAAGAGGCAAGAGGTAAACAATCATGTGTACCTCATTAGGATATAAAGCGCTATAGTCAAAATCTGCCGGTTTGTGTAACGTTTTATTTCAAGATTCCAAATTTATGCTTGTGACCAATACCTAAAGCGTGATCAAGCTACCATGGAGATAGCCTTGAGCATCCCAAGAATGAGCTACTTTTAATGGCAAAGGATATCTACCACGAAACCGTGAAAACGGCTCTGATCAAAGACGGATGGATGATTACTAACGATCCCCTAGCATTAGCTGTTGGAGAGCGAACCGTTTACGTAGATATGGGCTCCGAGAAACTTTTTGCAGCAGAAAAAGATTGGCGACGTATTGCAGTTGAGGTAAAAAGTTTTATTCGTCCTTCTCCTGTACAAGACCTAGAAAATGCCCTTGGTCAATATGTGCTTTATAGAAGTTTGTTAAAAGAATCGATTATCCATCGAGAACGAACATTATATCTAGCGATTCGCAATGCAGTTTACTTAGATTTTTTTCAAGATAAAATTGCTCGAATTGCTATTGAGAGCAATCAGTTAAATTTGCTAATTTTTGAGGCCAACGGCGAGGAAATAGTGCAATGGATAGATTAGATGAGTATTCCAGATTAATTCGAGAAATTCTAGAGCGTTACGCTCGGATTAGTTACAGTCACGGAGATATCCAAAGTTATGCGATTGCCGATACTCTAAACAATCATTTTATGCTCATGGTTGTTGGCTGGGATGGCAAACGTCGAGTCCACGGCTGCATTACCCATGTTCAAATTATTGATGGAAAAATCTGGATTCAACGGGATGGTATCGAAGATGGCATCACCGAAGAACTAGTAGCTGCAGGGGTTCCCAAATCAGATATTGTGCTAGGGTTTCACCCACCAGAAGTTCGTCCCCATACTGGTTATGCGATCGCGTAGCGTGACCAAAGGTCAATCCCTTAACTCGCAACAGCTATATTGCTTTTTAAGCCAAGGCGTTCGCTTAGCGTGGCCATAGGCCAATCGCTTTTTTCACTGGTTATCAGCCAGGGGGTATTTCCAACTCTCATATCAATCCCGCTTCGTCTTATTTCAAGCCAAACTTTGCCCTCCCTGTAACCCATTGCCCTATCCTTAAAACAGATGAAGGGATTGAAATTTTACGTAAGGATTCAGCGGTCAGCCGTCAGCTGACGTAACAGAAATTAAACCAATGCTTACCTGTTTTATTCAAAAGCACCTCAAGTAGCACCATCTGTAGCGCATGAGCTGAGAGCTGAGAGCTGAGAGCACCTCAAGTAGCACCATCTGTAGCGCATAAGCTGAGAGCTGATAGCTGAGAGCTGATAGCTGAATGCTTACAATTTTACTAGTTGACAATTTAATAAAAAAAATGGTATAATCAAGGAAAATTAAATACATTTAATATCTATATAATTGCCAAATAGCTAATGAAAAATACTGCTAATTTTTCATAGCTAAACGCTATATAGTAATCAGATTTATGAAAAACTGAAATGGCGATTGGTCTACGGCCACGCTACGGTAACGCATTAGCTCATTGCTCAATGATAGTACATTTGTATTAAAATGTTGCTCCCTAGCTCCTGTTTTCTAATCACCATCCATTTTTGGTCTCAAAATTTTTAGCCAGTCAATTTTTAGGCATTACTCTTGGGTTAGTAAGTTGTAAGGTAATGTCAACCATCTGCGCCCAAACTTAAGTCAATACCAAGCCATCGGCAATTTCGAGAGTCTGCATCTTGACCCAAAGTTGCCCCTCAAGACTAAAATCATCTTGAGCGATTGACTTTTTGGCTCCTTGCCCCAATGGTGAAATTGTGAACCCCTTGATGAAGAGCAATGAGTGAATCTGAAAACCCCAATAACCTTCCCCTTCCTGAGTCTACTACCGAAATGGATAACCAGGATACTAAGAAGCAAGATCAGCAGCAGACCGACCATAACCCAAAAATGCTCAGCTTCGCACCAGTACCTGATGATTTCACGATAGTATCTGATGATATAGATAATCTTATTGAACAGTCAATACTAGAACAGACTATAGAATCACTCCTTACCACCATGGCATCATCAGTTACAGAAACGGATACTGATGGCACTGATGATACTGATACCACTGATATTGACACTGAGATAGCTGATGTTTCTGAGGAACAGTTAGCCAAGGATGGTGAATGGTTTGCCTTAGCCCAAAAACTGAGCTTGGACAATCATCGCTTAAAGCAGCAAGTGACTCAGCTGCAGCAAGCACTCCAGGAAAAACAGCAGGAGTTAAACGGACAAGCTAAGCAATTGCGAGAGTACGACAAACTCCTGTCCACAAAAGATCTGGAACTCAATACAGTTCAAGACCAATTAACCCGTTTGTTCCACACTCTAGAATCATCCCATCAATCCGGTCAACGCCAGCAAATTTTGGTCGAAACCTTATCAGAACAGTTACAAAGCTCTCAGGATCAAGTTGCCAGACTCGAACAGGACTATTCCCAAACCCAGCAGCGCTACAACGAACAATCTCATCAGCTGGTGCAATTGAAAGATACCTGTCGAGAACTTAGAACCCGTCTATACCGACAACAACAGCAAACCTTGCAATTTAAGGTAGCCTTAGAAAAGTGTCTGGAAATGCCTGCCTCTGAGAGTTCTGTGGTACAACAGCAAGAGAGTCGGAGCATCATTGCTCAGCAATCTCTGCTACAAAAAGCCCAGCCCATTAGACCCTGGTCTGCTGACCCAGAGTTATTTGCAGAAGAATTTATTTTCAGCAGTACTGGTAATTCTCCTGCCCAGTCTGAATCTACCACAGAAGCATTATCGGTTGACAGCAGCCAACCTAACCAAACTGATCCTATATCCCCAGCAGATGCCTTAGGTCCAGGGCAAACTCAGGTAATCTCCCCTGAAAATGTGACAGCCAAAGAGTTAGAAGTAGCACAACAGTTAATTGAACAAATGTCTGCCCTGGCAGAGGAATTTGGGTTGTCCGAGTTGCCATCAGAGTGGGCTGATACCAAAGTCGATGGCACATCAGAACTAGAAACCACACTAGAAACCGCTAACTTAGATGAATCTGACCAAACCGTTGAATTGACTAGTGACCTTGAGGAAACCAGTAGGTCAGAGCATACTCAGACCTTGGAGCCTGAAGCCAATCCACCGAGTGAGGAATTGCCAGAAGATATCATAGAGGCTGAGTCAAAGTCAAATCAAACCAATGACGTATTTCCGTCTCACGGTAAGTCGCCATCACCAGTACTCTATCCCCTACGTCCCTCCAAAGGGCGCAAATCCTTAGCGTCTATTGAATTACCAAGGTTTCCCCGTTATCGTTCTTCCTGAGGTTGACCCATAGATTAGGTTCGATGACACAATAGTTTCACATACTGATATATTAAAGAATTTAAAGTTCTGTAACCTCTGGCGCAAGACTATCAAAACCCTGCGGTAAACTAGCCCTTGATCCTTAAAATTCCCTGTCGTTTGCCTCAAACGCCGACAATACGAACCTAGGCAAAGATAATCCTGGTGGAATCATCGGGAATATCCCCAATTTTCCCAAGGAGACAGGTAAGCGGTTTTTCCGCAATGTCCGATAAAAAAATGTAGGAGTTCTTAAATCAATGTCTCATAGCGTTAAAATTTACGATACCTGTATTGGTTGCACCCAATGTGTTCGGGCTTGCCCTCTAGATGTATTGGAGATGGTTCCCTGGGATGGCTGTAAAGCTGGTCAGATTGCCTCTTCTCCTCGTACAGAAGACTGTATTGGTTGCAAGCGGTGCGAAACTGCTTGTCCTACTGACTTCTTGAGCGTCCGGGTTTACCTGGGAGCTGAAACAACTCGCAGCATGGGCTTGGCTTACTAAGCATTAACAAGCGCAATCTATCCGATGTTGACGGTTGACTGTTGATGGTCAACCGTTGACGGTCAACCGTCAACACAGGACACTCCACTCATAGCATGGCTATAGTTTGAGTATTATGCTTACTTACTAAACTCAACACTATGTGTGGAATAGTCGGCTATATCGGTCCGCAAATCGCTACAGAAATTTTAATGGCAGGATTAGAGAAACTCGAATATCGGGGTTATGATTCTGCTGGGATTGCTACAGTTTCGGAAGGGGATGTTCATTGTGTCCGTGCTAAGGGAAAATTGCACAATTTGCGCGAAAAACTGGTACAAATCGAAAACCAGGCGCGGATTGGCATTGGACACACGCGCTGGGCAACCCATGGTAAACCGGAAGAGTATAATGCTCACCCCCACATGGACATGGCAATGCGGGTGGCAGTGGTACAAAATGGCATTGTTGAAAACTACCGGGAATTGCGGGAGGAATTGATCCAGCGGGGACATGAATTCCGCTCCGATACCGATACAGAAGTTATTCCCCATCTAATTGCTGAGTGTTTACAGCAAAATTCTGCTTCTTCCTCTTCGTTCTTTTCTCCTTTCCTAGAAGCAGTGCGGCAAACAGTGAATCGATTAGAGGGAGCTTTTGCCCTAGCTATCCTTTGTGCTGACTATCCTGATGAATTGATTGGAGTGCGGCAACAGGCTCCTTTGATTATTGGGTTTGGTCAAGGGGAATTTTTCTTTGGCTCAGATACCCCAGCATTGTTACCCCATACCAGGGCAGTATTGAACTTAGACAATGGGGAAATCGCACGGTTAACTCCCCTAGGGGCAGAAGTTTACGACTTTGAGGGTCGTCGCTTGAATAAGTTCCCCCGTACCCTCAGTTGGAATCCCTTTCAAGTGGAAAAGCAAGGATTCCGACACTTTATGCTTAAGGAAATTTATGAGCAACCAGGGGTAGTGCGCAACTGTTTCGAGCGGTATCTCAATAGTCATTGGCATGCTAATCCTACAGAGGCAGAGGCAGAGGCAGACCTGGCTAATTCCCCAGTTCAGTTAGGCATACCAGAGTCACTGTACGGGGATGTAGAACAGATTCAGATTCTGGCGTGTGGGACCAGTTGGCACGCTAGTTTGGTGGGTAAATATTTGTTGGAGCAGTTGGCAGGAATTCCCACCATGGTGCAGTATGCATCTGAGTTTCGTTATGCACCAGGTCCGTTAACTAAGAATACCCTAACCATTGGGGTAACTCAGTCTGGGGAAACTGCTGATACCTTAGCAGCACTGGAGATGGAAAAACACCGTCGCAGTGGATTAGACCCTCTCTATCAGCCCCGACTCCTGGGAATTACGAATCGACCAGAAAGTTCTTTGGCTCAGTTGGTGCCTGATGTGATTGATACCCAGGCAGGTATTGAAATTGGGGTGGCGGCCACTAAAACCTTTGTGACCCAGTTAGTGGCCTTTTATTGTCTAGCGCTAGAGTTAGCTTACCGACGTAATACTCTCGCCCCTGAAAAAATTCAAGCAATTATGGCAGACTTACGGCAATTGCCTACTCAGATTGAGCAAGTGCTGGAAAGTCAAGAAAAGTATATTGAAGAATTAGCCCATGAGTTTGCGGAAACCCAAGACTTTATCTTTGTAGGACGCGGGATTAATTTTCCGATTGCTTTAGAAGGGGCGCTGAAACTTAAGGAAATTAGCTATATTCATGCTGAAGGCTACCCAGCTGGGGAAATGAAGCATGGTCCGATTGCTCTGCTGGATGCTAAGGTGCCTGTGGTTGCGATCGCAATGCCTGGTGCTGTCTATGAGAAGGTAATTTCTAATGCTCAGGAAGCTAAGGCTCGGGATGCTCGGTTGATTGGGGTGACACCGAGCAATGGCAAAGAGGCGATGGATATCTTTGATGATTTGTTACCTGTACCAGAAGTCGAGGAGTTGCTTTCACCAATTCTGGCAGTGATTCCGTTGCAGTTGTTAGCCTATCACATTGCGGCAAGGCGAGGATTGGATGTGGATCAGCCCAGGAATTTGGCGAAGTCGGTGACTGTGGAATAGATTTTTTGTTGACTGCTGAAGGGTGTTCGCCTAGCCTGGCCTTTTGGCCAAGGTTATTTAGGGCTGGCTGCATGAATGCAGAAGGCATACCCGACAAGGCTTTCAAGCCTTTTTTCCCAAAACAAGTGCAAGGAATAGGCATCTTGTCGCTCAAAAACCTGGTACTTTTGTCGGAAATCCCTGGGTTTTCTTGGGAAACCAAGGGGTGAAACTCAGATTTCTCAAGCTGTGTAGCCTCTAAAGTCGCTTTGTAGACTTATTCAGCAAGCCCTATTTAGTTGAAGGTTATTTGGTTGAAGATTGAAGGTTGAATGTGAACGCGTGGCCAAAGGCCAAGGTTATAGGGTTGAACGCGCACCCGTGGCCTTTTGGCTAAGGTTACAGGACTTACGCAGTAACACTACCTTTAGGGTGCATTACCTCTAGTGGCGTGGCACAGCTAAAATAGTGCAATAGTTTTTTCTGCTAAACCCTTGTTAAAAGTAGATTATGGTATTTTTCTAAAGCAACATTTAAGGTATGCCACGCCACTAGGGTGAATTAATAACGTACCCTACTAAACTAATTTGTTCTAGGATTAAACTTACCGACTGGTTAGCATTGGTAAAGTTGAGCAAAAACATGACCGTTACCAAAATTATTGGGTTTAAAGCCCCGTCCTTATAGGACGGCTTTTCTTTTAGACTTCGTATTGAAAGTTTACACTAGATGTGCTATTCTAAAATTATAAGCAATAGACTTTTGTACCAGCTAGATACTATCTAAACATAAGTAGGCAACGTAAAAAATATGTAGAGCGTACATATTGCGTAATTGGGTCTAACGACTTAAATGTCTATGAAGAATTTAGATAAAAAAGTATCTAGTTAAATAGATAAACATAAAGGTACGGTGGGGCACACCGAAACCTAGGTCAAAGACCAAATACGCTTGTGGAGAGGAGACCTCTATTTTTCCTGGCTCCGGCCTGGTTAAACAAGTCACCCCGTGGAAGCAAGAATCCCCGTCCTTCCAGGGCGGTGAGTGTCAATATACCCATCAAAGCTATCCAACTCACACCCGGTAGTGTCATTACTATAGATAACCTTAAATGGCAAGACTTTGAAACAATTCTTGAGGAAATTGGGGAAAAGCGACAAGTGCGGCTGACCTACTATCAAGGAAATTTAGAAATCATGTCCCCCCTTGCCATTCACGAAAGACCCCAATCGATTACCCACTATTGCCAATTATTTCTCAGGCACACAGGTTCCCACTAAACAAGCTCGATCCAAATTAACACCACTCAAAGAAGCCCCATCCATCTCAGCACAAAGCAAATTCGCCCCACTGAGATTACTACCAGATAGATTAGCTCCACGGAGATCGGCCTCTTCCAGATTTGCTTCACTTAAGGTTGCCCCTTGTAAATCTGCCTGAGACAAATCGGCTCCCTTCAAATTGGCACTATTAAGATTAGCTCCTCGCAAATCTGCCCCTCGCAAATCTACCCCTTGCAAATTCACCCCCATCAAATTGGCACCACTTAAAAAAGCACCGGTAAAGGAAGCCTGACTCAACTTAGCCCCCATCAAATTAGCGCCTCGGAGATTACCACCCCGCAAGTCCGCACCACTCAAATCCGCCTGCATCAAATTAGCTCCTAGCAAATTCCCCCGCAAGTCAGCAGATTCGAGTTTGGCACCAATTAAGTTAGCACCATCGAGACGAGCACCATTCAAATTAGAGCCAGAGAAATTTACCCCCACAAGTGTTGCACCAGCAAGATTAATTTTTTCCAATTGGCTACCGGAAAGATCCTCATCTTCCAAATCTGCTCCTGGCAGTTGCTTTACTTTCCCCGCCCGAATTGCTTCAATTTCCATCAACCAGATAACCTTGGCCAAAAGGCCACGCTACGCGTTCAACTGTTCATCCTTCACCCTACCCTACACCGGACCCCTGGGCAAGAACAACCTTGGCCAAAAGGCCACGCTACGCGAACAACCCAATAACCTTCAACCCAATAACCTTCAACCCTCAACCTTGGCCAAAAGGCCACGCTACGCGAACAACCTTCAACCTTGGCCAAAAGGCCACGCTACGCGAACAACCTTCAACCTTCAACCTTCAACCATATAACCTTCAACCATATAACCTTCAACTTTTCTTCCTTCATCCTTCAACCGTTACTCTTTCCTCAGATAAGGAATCAAGCAACCACATTCCTGAAGCAATTTTAGGCTGATTAGCCTGCAAACTCATACCCTGCTGCATTCCCATCACTATCAGTCCCAGGGTTTCCACCAGTTTAGGGTCAAACGCTTCCCCTGACAATGCCTGACAGCTTCTTAGGGCAATAGACAGAGCATCCTCCTCAGATTCATGGGTATTGAGTTGCTGCTGAAAATAGGCCATCAGCCTCAAAATCCTCGATTCCAAGGGAATATTATCGTAAGCTAAGCCATCCGGTTGTCCTGAACCATCCCAGGATTCGGTTTGATGGGTAATAATGTTAGCGACAGCCTGTAATCGAGGCATAATCCGTAACACCGATCCCCTCGGAAGAGATTCCTGCTTCTCGATTACGTCTTTCTGAGCAGCTGACTTAGGGGGTAGTTCTATGTTAACCCCCTGCAAGGGGGATAGACGGTGCAAGAGTGCTGCCAGACTTAAACGTTTCAGTTGCCATGCTGGTAAATCCAGCAACTGCCCGATAGTCTCACACAAGGTTTTTACCTCAGCGCCAGCATTGGGATTGACAGCATCCGCTTGGTCAATTAGCTGGGCCATACGCAAGAAAGCCTGCATTTCATTAGAAACCAGGTTATCGTCTAACACCTGAACATGGCTAGGGGAGGTATGGGAAGGTAACTCTTGTTGACCCTTCTGAAGATAGTTCACGACCCGATTCACCACTGCCCCAATATAGTCTCGTGGCTTGGTGCTTTCGATAATCTGTTGAAGTTGTGCAGTTAAGCTGGCTTGCAAGTCTGGCTTATATTTACCAATGTGAGCGATCGCAAACTCCACTGTCTCCCTGACCAAGTCTGGCTCAAATGTCCAGAATCCGTAGAATTTGCGCTCTCGGTCTTGCTCTGGCAGTCCTTGAGTGCCATAATCCGACTCAGATAATTCTTGACATAACACCATTGCTGTGTATGTCTCGGAAATAATAATCAAGTGCCACTCTTGAGCTACAGGATCGGAGGAATCTAAACTAACTAGGGCAACATTCGACCGCTGGCTGGTGGGATGTTCAGCAAAGCCAGTATCTGGTGCTGCTAGGATTACCACCTGAGATGATTTTACCGCTATATCGCCGTAGCGTTCAGCTTCCTCAAGATACCATTGGCCCCGCTGGAAGGCCGTAATCATTAGTGGAGCACTGTCGGACTCTAGGATAAAGTCTTCTAGGGCATGGCACAGCGATACTAAGGTATTTTTGTAATAAACTCCAAAGCTTAAAGGTTTTTTGGTGCCGCGATGGGCTTGTTCTAGTTTTTGTAATATCGAACCTGAGCGCATGGTTACTAAAAAATTGTTAATTAAATTTTGTTAATTAAATTTTGCCATTTCACCTTTCTATTTACTTAAACTGACCAGTTGTTTTTCTTGGCGTTTATTTGCTACTATTGGGGCAGTGAGGGCTGCTTCTAATGGAGCGACTCCTAGTCTTTCTTCAAGGATTTTCATCACTTCACGGCCAAAATCATTGGAATTTTGCCGCCAAGCTTCCAGACAAACTTCACCAAAGAAAGACCCTAGGGGTTCGGGATTCCATAGGAGTTTCTTAGCTGTCCAGGGCATCAGACTCATGGGATCATAGTCCCGATTGAGCATAGTTTTGTCAAAGGCGTACTGTTCTAAATGGGTATGGGGTTGTAGACCAATGAAGAAAATGGCTGGTTCGACTTTATCCCTACCAAATATTTGCTCTAGTTCCCGGTGATAGGCAATAGTCTGGCGAATGGTGTCAAAGGTTTCATCGATTACATTGAAAGAATAGTTGACGGAAACTAGGTCATTGAAGCCCGCTGCTTTTAAATCACGACAGTTTTGCAGTACGGTGCGTAGGTTATAGCCCATGCGCATTTTCCGCACCAGTTCCTGAGAACCACTGGTAATCCCGATTTCAAAGTAATTCATCCCGGTTTTTACCATCAGGTCGCATAATTCTGGGGTGAGATTGTCTGCCCGAATGTATGCTGCCCAGTTAATGTCGCTCATTCCAGCATCAAGGATTTTCTGCAACAGTTCAACGGCATCACCAATGAATTTTTTGGCAGGAATGAACTGGGCATCAGTGAACCAGAACTTGCGGATGCCTCGGTCATAGAGTTGGCGCATTTCTGCGACCACTTCATCTGCCGGGTTAATCCTTACCTGTTTGCCTTCTACAACGGTATAGATACAGTAGCAGCAGTTATGGGGACACCCACGCTTGGTTTGAACTCCAATGTAAAAGTCGTTCTGTTGGAAGTAATAATCAAAGCTGGGCCAGATGCTTTGAATATAGTCGTAGTTGCAAGCAATTTTTTCAATGGGAGTGGGAGACTCATGGATCATGCGATCGCGTGGTTTAGCTTCCCCTACCACATAACAGCGCTGATCATCGAAGTTCTGACCCAGGAGAATTTTCGTGAGTAAGGTTTCCCCTTCTCCAACGGAAACGATGGTTCCAGTTGGCAGTTTATTTTCCAACTGCTCATAGAATACACTAACTGCTCCACCCCCCACAATCAAGCGAGCGTCTGGGTTATATCGTTTAGCCCGTTTGAGTCCTTGTTTGATTAACCCCAAGTTCCCCCACAGTTCGCCATAGTAAGACGCCGCTAAACGCAGACCCCCCAACGCTCCCCGTAATTTCACCAAGGGATTGCGAGCATAGTAAAACTCAAAGGCATTTTGGAGCGGGTTACCACCCCTACCACCCACTGGAGCATAAATTTGAATGTCGCGCCAGGAAAATACCAACAGGGTTGGTTTAAATTGGTCTATCTCAGTATCCAAGGCGCTGGCAAAGTCTAGAGGAGGTACAGTTCCCAAGTCAAAAATGCGCTGTTCTACACCCGGGAACTGTTTATGAACATGGTCAGCTAAATAAACCACCCCGATCGGAAAGATTGGATTACACGGAAGGCGAACATATAGTATTTTCTGTTCCATTGGTAACTGTTTATAGTAATGTTTTTTTGTTATTATAAGTTTTTTTTATCAGTAAGGTTAGTTTGGGTTATTCTTGACCAATTCCGATCGCCTTTGGCGCGGGCAAAGCCCATCGCGTAGCGTGGCCGTTCGCGTAGCGTGGCCGTTCGCGTAGCGTGGCCGAAAGGCCAAAAGGCCAATTAAGCTCAAGATTTCAAGCCAGATCTATACCCAGAGTTATAGACAGATTTATCTACCGCCATTTTCTCTACTTTGAGACTACGGCGGGCAGAAGCTACCAAGGGTGGGCAACAATTATGAAATTGGTTTTTACATATCTTAACTTTACCAAAATTAGGGATTTACCTCAACCTTATGGTAGTTTTGTCTATAGGGATCAAAAATCAGCATCAAGTCATCTAATAGAGTAAAGTACTATAATAGGCTTTATAGAATGAGCATTAGACCTGATTTATACTGAATATCGCTAAAAAAAGCAAATAATCCTAAATAATACCAATAATTAGCATACTGACGCGGTTTTGTCGGTGATAGGCTGAGGTAGACTTCAATAATTAGTAGCCATGTTTACAGCTCGCCGGGATCATAAATGCTACCTTGGTGTTTGTAATAAATTAACCTTTAGAGAATTAATAGATATGACACAAATTTTTGATCCTATTCCTTCAGATAGCCAAGATTCCGTTCTGTGCTGCTATGTGAACGCCACTAGCCAGATCCAGATTGCTAGAATAACGAATATACCTAACTGGTACTTTGAAAGAGTTGTTTTCCCAGGGCAGCGCTTAGTTTTTGAAGCACCGCCACAGGCTCTTCTAGAAATACATACAGGGATGATGGCAAGTGCCATTCTCTCAGATACTATCCCTTGTGACCGCTTATTGGTTAGCCAAAGTGGTAATGCTTATGGCTATCCTGTTTCCGCCGAATCAGCCCAACCTGCCGATATCAAGCCACATCCAGAAACAGTTGATAGTCAAAGAGTGTTCACTGAAAAATTGCCTACCCTGGTTAGCGCGGTCTAGTTACTATCTCTATACGTTGGGGTTGCTTACAACAGGAGCAACCCCTTTTTCATTGGTTGAAGGTTGTTTGGTTGAAGGTTGTTTGGTTGAAGGTTGAAGGTTGTTTGGTTGAAGGTTGAAGGTTGTTTGGTTGAAGGTTGAAGGTTGAAGGTTGTTCTTGCCCAGGCGTCCCTTGTCAGGTAGGTTGAGAGTTCAAGCTAAATAGGCTATAGTGCTAGACTTGTAACTTGTCACTTGGTCTGTAACCATAGCAAGGGTAATTCAAAAGTGAACAAGAACAGATCTTGAGATTCTGTTCCATCACCCCATCACCCCATCACCCCATCACTCCATCACCCTGTGAATCTGCCTTCTTTTCTCTGGCTCTGGAAAATTGCTGCTTGGTCTATGGGTTTATCCCTCTTTGCCTATGTACTCCTGGCAATCACCGGCAGCATTGTGTTTTCTCAACGTCACTCTGGACGTCCACGACCGACTTGGTTACGCCCTCTGCACTACATCATTGGTTGGATCATGGTCGCTCTAGTCTTGGTTCTGCTGGGGATTGGTTTAGTAGGTACCATCGGCCATTACGGTCATCTAGGCCATTCAGCCCACTTAATAGCTGGATGGTCTGTGGTAGCACTGGTATTACTCTCAGCCTTTAGTGCTACCCAAATTAGCCCTCAAGAACCCTTAGCAAGGGCTGTTCACGTTGCTACTAACATTGCTTTGCTAGTGGGATTTACCTGGGTTTCCCTTACTGGTTGGGAAGTTGTGCAGAAATATATTAGGCATTAGTCATTTGTTAATTGTTAGTTTCGATTTTAAATTTATCGAAAGTTTAAAGTTTAAACTTTTAACTTTAAACTTTAAAGTTATCTGTCAGGGATGGATAGCTTTACTTTGCCGATGGACGATTTTGAGAGCGATAAAAAGGCTTTTTGACCACAACGGCGGGATAGGATTTACCCCGGATTTCTACTTCCAGCTGCTGTCCAACTTTGCCCAACTTTCTGGGAACATAGGCTAGTGCGATCGCATTTCCTAAGGTTGGTGCTAATGTACCACTAGTAACAACTCCTACCACCTCACCATCAGCTAGGACTGGGTAACCATGGCGAGCAATCTGCCTTCCTTGCATCTGGATCCCAACTAGCTTGCGCTCGATCCCCGTTGCTTTTTGTTGCTCTAGCACCGAGCGTCCGATGAAGTCTCCTTTGCTATCAAGATGCACTAGCCAACCTAACCCAGCTTCTAAGGGTGTCGTGGTATCATCAATATCTTGTCCGTAGAGTGCCATAGCCGCTTCTAGGCGCAAGGTATCTCTGGCACCTAAACCACAGGGAGTGACACCAGACTCTAAAAGTTTGTGCCACAGCTCTATGCCGACATCTGGGTCTAGCATCAGCTCAAATCCGTCTTCCCCTGTGTAACCGGTTCTAGCAATAAATGCCGGTTTCCCCAACACCGTTGCCTCTAGATGTCCAAATGCTTTGACTGGTGCTAAGGCTTCTTTGACAAATGGCTGAAGATGTGATATTGCCAATAGTCCCTGTACTGCAATCAAGACTTTTGATGTTGAGAGGTCTTGTAAGGTAACTGAGTCAGCATCCAGGTGAGCTAACAACCAGTCTTTGTCTTTGGTGCAGGTTGCTCCATTAACAATCATCATCCCCCGCTGCTCCCCAGACTCCTCCTCACCTTGGTAGTAGAAGATAATGTCATCAATGATTCCACCATTCGGATTTAACAACACCGTGTATTGAGCTTGACCCGGTTGCAAGCGGGTTAAATCCGAAGGCACTAGAGACTGCAATTGCTCCCGTAGTTGCTTACCATTAAAAGCAAACTTACCCATATGGGAGATGTCGAAAATTCCGACAGCAGTTCGTACTGCAGCATGTTCTTTTTTCAATCCGCTAAATTGTACTGGCATTTCCCAACCGGCAAAAGCTGTCAAGCGGGCATTTTGTGCTACCACCTGGTCAAAGAGGGGAGTGCGAGCCAGTTTAGGGGTTTCGGATTGGGACTCTGGAGATCCTGGGGAATTGGCCACGGGTTTTAATAATGGTGTTCAGTTATCAGGTTAGTGTACCATCTATCTGCTATTATCAGATGCGTTCCCGTAGCGTGTGCGTAGCACAATGTGGAATGGGCATCTTGCCCGTTTAGCACAATGTAGAATGGGCATCTTGGCCGTGTAGCACAATGTGGAATGGGCATCTTGCCCGTTACAATTTCGCGTTTTTTTAACAACAGTTGCTAAACAGTTAGTAAATACGCCCCTTTTAAATTTATCACTGTTAAGGTACTATATTATCTTGGTAAAGACTATCCCACTAATATGAACAAGAAAGTAATTTGGTATATCAAATCTCAAGTTGGAGTTCTGCTTTTTCCCTTAGGTTTATGCTTATTTGGAGAAGCCGTTTCTAAAAGAATTGAAGGAGAGCCTTGGTTTTGGTTAGGAACCTTAAGCTTAGTTGTGATTAATGCCGGGATTGGTTTGATGATTGAAAGCGGATTGATATCCGGTTTTCCCAGAGATAAGGTGGCCAAAGACGACTCAAACTAGTCAGTTATCAAGACTGAATTAAGTTTTTATGTAAGCATATGCGCTACTTGAGGTGCGGTCAGCGGTCAGCGGTCAGCGGTCAGTGGTCAGTGGTCAGCTTAAAATCAACCTTTTTCCTCAGATTAAACTAATCCTTACCTGTTTTATTCAAAAGACTTTCGTGACTATTAAACTAATCCTTACCTGTTTTATTCAAAAGCTGATAACTGATAGCTCATAGCTGATAGCTCATAGCTGATAGCTCATAGCTGATAGCTTACAGTAGTTTACCAAGGTAACTCGCTTCCATCCCAGGAGAAAAACTGTCCACTATCCCCTTTATCCAGCTTTTCGATCACCGCCAGTAGTTGAGTAACAGTACGCTCTACTGGGAATAACTTATCAGCAGGTACATTTTTTTGAAAGGGTTTAGAAAGGCGCGTATTGGTTGTACCAGGATGCAAGGTAACAACGATAGTTTGAGGACTTTTTCTACTGTATTCAATTGCCACTGTTCGCATAAACATATTTAAGGCTGCTTTCGATGCTCGATAGCCATACCATCCTCCCAGTTGGTTATCACCAATACTGCCAATTTTGGCAGAAATGCTAGCAAAAATACTGCGATCGCTATGACGGAATAATGGTAATAAATGTTTAGCCAGCAGCACTGCTCCAATACTGTTCACCTGGAAGTAACGGATCAAGTGTTCTGAATTAATCTGTTTCAGGCTTTTTTCTGGTTGTAAGCTGCCGTCATGAAGCAATCCAACACAATTAATCACTAAGTGGAGTTTGTCTATCTCTACACTGATTTGTTTGACAGCTTCAGATACTTGCAACTCGTCGGTAATATCCATCGATAGACAAACTAATCGATTAGGATAGTTGTTTTCAAGCCCAATTAATTCCGAACTAGAATCACGGTTACGATAACTGCCATAAATCTTGGTAAACGTTTCATCTTGCAGCAATTGTTTGACAAAAGCCAGACCAATACCTCCGCTGGAACCGATAATTAAGGCATTGGCATTGTTAATTCCATCTATAGACATTTATTAGGGCTCCGCGCAGGGAGTAGACAGTAGGGAGTAGGAGAAGTTTGGGAAGTTTAGGGACATAGGAGAGATTTTTATTAAGGGTAATTATCCGGAGATAATTTTAAGGTTTATCTTAACAAACAACATTAGCTCAAAATTTGTGATAAATCTAGCACGAATCCAGACAACACATCCTCTCCTGACAAGCTGCTCGGGGATTCCAAAACCTCCCTATCCTGCCCAGGGCGATAAATTGCTACCTGTTGATTTTGAGGGTCAATTAACCAACCTAGACGTACACCACAGTCCATGTACTCTTGCATCTTTTCCCGCAACGTCTTCAGGTTGTCATTAACAGAGCGGAGTTCCGCCACAAAATCAGGAGCCATTGGTAATAATTTATCAGGATCCCGATTAAGTGCTTCTAATCTTTCTACCCTTACCCAGGAGGCATCAGGAGAACGATTGGCACCATTAGAAAGCGTAAAGCCCGTTGAAGAATCAAACACTAATCCGGTTCCATCACTATCAGCCCAATTACCCAAACGTTGCGTCAGTCGGCTATTCCGGTTTCCGCTTTTCCATCCCGTTGGTGCCATGATAATTAGTTCTCCCTTGCTGGTACTCTCAAGACGTAAATCTTTATTGTCCTGACAGAGTTGGAAGAACTGTTCATCTGTTAGTTTAATCGTGGGAGCTAAGTTGAGAATAAGAGCAGTCATAATTGATAATTATAGCAATTTCGGGGAGATAGGGAATCGGGAATCGGGAATCGGGAATCGGGAATCGGGAATCGGGAATCGGGAATCGGGAATCGGGAATCGGGAATCGGGAATCGGGAATCGTAGTAAAGAGCTGGGAGTATTTTTTGATATTATACTAAATTAGCGTAAGCTATCAGCTATCAGCTATCAGCTATCAGCTATCAGCTATCAGCTATCAGCTATCAGCCAAAGGCCAACGGCTGACCACTGACCACTGAACACTGACCGCTGAATGCTTACCTTAGGGTTTAAAAGTACCCACTGAAATATCAACACTAACTGGGTCTTCATTATCCACTAAACCATCGCCATTATCATCCCAAACAGAGGTCGCGAAAAAACCGCATATAATATCGATTTCCTGCTCAGAAACTCTCAAAAATAGAGACCCCTGTTTAGTCGCGCATTTAAATTCTGCTTTCTGGACTAGCTCTGGAGCCTTTGTTCGTAATTGAGGCAATACTTTCTGGCACTGTTGGTCAGAAGTAGAGCAAACTAATGGCTTCACAAACGTAGAATCATTGGCTACTAAGGGCAAAACCCCTAACCATGTACCAGTGCGACTGCCATTTCCTATAGGTTTATCCCAACAAAAAAAGCTGACTCGCTGGGGTTGTCCTTGATTCTGAAAAACCTTTAAACTTAAATGTTTGCTATCACTACACTCCCTTTCCCATTCAGCTATTTGTTCAGGAAAACTATCGCCAAGGTCAGCTAAAACTTCCTGACATTGGCGTTCGCTACAATCCCCTGCTACGTTCCGAGGCTGGGTTTTATCTGCTGGGGTTTCACTACCACAAGCAAGCACAACGAAACCAACCATAACACTAGGAATTGCTAATCCTTTTAATCTCATGTCACAATTGCGAATAGTTATTATAGAGTTTCCTATAAATTTTATTCCCTGCTCCCTATTCCCTGCGCCCTATTCCCTGCTCCCTATTCCCTGCTCCCTGTTCCCTTTGCTATATAGCAATTTCAATTTAAATTTGCCATCCTCAATCTACAGAGCAAATCATTCAAAGCATCCTTAGCTGATGGTGCTTTTGGTAACCAACTAGACTCAGAAGCTTCCTCTAATTGACTCTGTAGACGACTATATTCTCCCTCATGAAATTCAATATTTGTATCTTCCAATACAGACTTTTCTGCTCCTGCTAGCTTTCGAGCAATTAAATCTGGAATATAAGGTAACTGGAACACCTGATTGAGCTTAACCAAGTTAGCTTCTATTTCGCCAGTTTTCATTAAATGGATACCAGTCAACAGCGCCCGATAGACATAAAGCAAAGGTTTGACCCGACATGGACTCATCTTTTGAAACAGTTTCCATTGAGTTCGGGAAAATCCTAGATAGTGATGGGCATGGTAGCAAGTAATGCATTGTTTTGCGATCGCTTTTAATTCCTCATGCTCCGGTGTAGTATGAATCACTAGGGGTGAGTACAGCTGCTCTAAGACATAACCATTCTTTTTCAGCAGCATCTCAAAGAACTTTTTGATATCGTGAGTGACTAGATCCAGTTCTATGGAATCCCGAATTTCCGAAACTTCAATCGTTTCCGGTCCCGGCTCTAGTCCTATAACTTTCTGTACTGGCAGAATGTGACTACCACGCAAATCATAATCAGAATCTGGTGAAGGGAAACCATACAAATGCGCTCCACTGAGGGTAGCGAATAACAGTGGATGGGGTTGAGTATAAATTACAGATAGTAGTTTTTGGTTTAAATTCATATATAACTAAACCATACTTTGACGTGCTTTAATCAAAAACCCATTAGCTGCTTCATAATCCGGACGTTCTGGCAAATTGGTGTTAGCAAAAGCAGTATCAAACTCTTGATGTAAACTCAATCGCCAAGCCGTAACCTCCTCCCATGGCATTTCATCCCGACGGATGGCTAGGAGTTGTTGCCGATACTCCTCAACTTTAACTGGTACAAACCCCTCTTTCAAAACTGTGATACCTGAGAGCAATAAACGGATTAAGTGCATAGCATGTTTTAATCGAACTGCTCCTTTAGTCCGAAAATCTTGCTCCATTTTTTTAAATTGGGACATCACATACCCATTATAGGTTTGGTAAACCAACTTAGACAGAAAAATATCTCGAATAGCTAGCAATTCCTCTGCTAGAGGAGTGGCTGTTTCCACTAGTGGTGTGTAGAGACATTCCAACACATTTGGATTAGCCTTCAGTGCCAAAATGATAAACTTTTGAAGCTCCCAGTAGCACTCCTGAGTCTCGTGCTTTTCTAACTGTTCCGGAATCCCATACAGTGACCAGTGAACCACAGCTGGTGGCAGGTAAATACCCCGTCTGTCTATATCAGAGTTTTCATCATCGAGACCAAATGCTCTCGACCCTACTACACAGCGGTAGATAACATGATCATATAAATTTAACTCTGTGAGTAAGTCTTCCGAGAGCTGTAACCCTTCTTTTTGGAAGTGTTTACGAATACTAAATTCATGGCGACGTAGGGTAACTTCCCTATCATCAGGCAAACGCACCCGATAGGCATGGGAATCATCTGTTGGTGCCTTGACTATTACACCGACTGCTCCTTGTACACATAATGTTTCACCCGCAGAGTTTTTAGCAGCCACACGAGTTACCACTTGGGTACCGACTGGCAAGATTAAGTGAGGATTCATTTGTTATAAGTTTTTTGTATAAACCCTAATATTAAAATATTATAGCATTCTTAAGTAAGATGTAAAACTAGGCTTGATTGTAAATACGATTCAGTATTTTATCCAATAAATCTGGATCTTTATAAGGATTATTTTTTTTTGATTCTTCCCAACTCATCCTGGCTTCAGAAAGTAATTTATAATAGCTAGTTGGGGATTTAAAAACTACATTATATTCTTCAAGTAAATAACCCTCTAATTGCTCAAAGTTACATCTATATCGTTTTTTTATCCAAGTGATAACTTCTTTTTTTTCTTGTTTATTTAAATAGCCTTTACCCCCTTTGTAAGATAATTTTAATCCTTCTACACCCGCTGAATTAAATTTTTGTTTCCACTTACTAATGAAGCTCTTTGATACATTTAATGATTCGGATATTGCTTGATAGTTCCAGCCTTGTATGGCAAATTTTACAGCTAGCGCTCTTTTTAATTCTCTTGAATCTGGATTACTATTAATCCACTTATCCAACTTTCGGTTTTCTTGATTTGACATAGAGTTTTTATCCCATATTTTTTAAATTATTAATTTTTTTAAGTAAACTTATAGCAATTATCATAGCTATGAGGTACAAAATTTCGGGATTTTAGGGAACAGGGAACAGGGAACAGGGAACAGGGAAGAGAGAACAGGGAACAGGGAAGAGAGAACAGGGAATAGGGAATAGGAATGCGCTGCATCAAAACAGGGAATCAACGTCAAAAAAGACTGTACCTCATAACTGCAATCAACGCTATATAGTCATAACTTTATTCGTTGAATTATAAATTAAAAACCTGAACAAATTTAAATTTATTTTCTACCAATACCTACTCCATAAAACCAATTAATAAAGTCCATCAAACAAGTATTGCTATATAATAATGGTGATGCCTATCATTATTTTTGTTTAGCGTAAATATTTTTTAGGTGCTTCTTAACCGTATTGATGCTGATAAATAGCTGCTGGGCAATTTCTCGGTAAGTAAAGTTGGCTTTTTTAAGTGACCATATTTGCTCTTCCCGGGGCGTTAAGCCATATTTTAGAGCATCAGTGCTAGCGGAAATTTGATAAGATTGATTTTGATCTTCTAGGGTTACTAAGAGGTAAGGTTCTGGAGATAACTCTAACGTTAACCATCTAACCCTAACCCGAAAGTTAACTGACTTATCCACTTGAATTTCAGCTTCGATAATTAGTTTGCGATCGCAAAACCACTCACGACTATCAATTAATGATTCGCAAACTCGCCAAATTGGGTCAGGGATAGAATTTATCTGTGACCTACCTTGAGTGATTTTAGAACACATTCGACGTCCACACTCATTGGCATGAAACCAATCTTGGTTAGTAGTTAGAATCAGCACCCCATCCACAAACCCCTCAAGGATTGCTTGGATCAGTAATGGGGGTTCTGACCTTGTTTGTGCCATGACTACTTAAACCTGAATTACACATTATCCAGAATTCCGGATTTGCCCAGGCTGTGCTAGACACAGTTTTGGATCAGGTTTGGATCACCTCGTGATCACAACAGATGATCCAAAATTGGCACTTGACAATTTGTATAATAAAGTATAATAATTTTGAGCTCTCAGCTGGCTCTAATTTGAATTATTAAAACATCAAGTAGCAAAGCATTGTGAACAGGATTGTGAAGAGGTTTCCTGAGGTGCGACCAGTGGCGAATTTAATTCTTAATGGGTCTTGCGCACCTAAGTGTTGGTGGGATATTGTGACTGACTTTGGCAGTATGTCTACTGACAGAGGCTCCGATTGCACAAGCGCGGAAGCTGAGGCCGTAGGCCACGCGGAAGCGAACGCTTCATCGCCTAGGGTGCCCGTAGCGCATTAAGATTCTCTGGGTCGCGAGGATGTTTGAGAAGTACCAAATGTTGGTAATAAGCCATCATAATCCCAAATCTTAGGGACTTTGTACTAACTTACCCCCTTGCTTTGGGGGGTTAGGGGGGCCTTTCGAGTCGGATCCAACATCTTTAAAATACCCTCTTAGACCTGGAATATGCCTAAGGGTGTTTGCCAGAGTTGACCTGCGATTCCCTTGAGCTTAGGTTTTGCTTCGATTTGAATATAGCATTTTTATTTGAGATGTAAACAGCGGACCCGTCGAAACAGGTAACTTCGGCTCAGGGAACAGGGAACAGTAGGAAAGAGCTCCAAAGAGTTTTTGATGTTATGAGAAATCATCAAGATTGTTCATGACCTATTTGTAAATCCTATAGCTGAGGTGAGATTTTGCCATCTTTACAAGCGTCTCGACAGGGAAGACTAACAATTAAACAGTATCGAAACCGAAAGGGATGGACGATAGAGGATCACAGATGGCTGGTCGAGGCGAGTAAGATCTTAAATCCAGATATCGACTGGGCATCCTCCGAGTATGGGTTGCAAGAAATCTATGCTCCTGGTGTCTCCCTAGCTACTTGGAAACGCTTCTTGCAAGGAAAGCCGATTAATGCCCAAGTTTTCCAGGTATTTTGCCAAGTTTTAGGACTTAACTGGGAATATGTGATTGAGAACAGCCTCCCTAAGTCCTCAATCCAGAAGACAACCACTAAAATCCCCTCAAATCGAGTAGATTGGTCAGCAGCGCCGGATGTGCCAGTTTTCTTTGGACGTACCGAAGAATTGGCTACCTTAGTGCAATGGATTCTCCAGGATCGTTGCCGAGTGGTGGCAATTTTAGGAATGGGTGGAATTGGCAAAACTGGACTCTCTTTGAAGCTAGGTAAGGGTGGAATTGGCAAAACTGATCAGTCCCTCAAGCTAGATCATGGCATTCAGGATGAGTTTGAGTACGTCATTTGGCGTACGCTACTTAATGCTCCTCCCATTATAAAAATTCTCGAAGAGCTGATCAAATTTCTCTCCAACCAGGTAGAAAGCAATTTACCAGACACCATAGATGCTCAACTATCACGACTACTTCACTATTTGCGTGAGCATCGCTGTTTGCTAATCCTGGATAATGTAGAGTCAATTATACAAGGTGGTGACAAGGCTGGGCAATATCGAGAAGGATATGAGGAGTATGAGCAACTGTTCCGAAAAATTGGAGAAGTCTCCCATCAAAGCTGCTTGTTGATCACCAGCCGAGAGAAGCCCCACGCCATTGCCAGACTTGAAGGCAAAACACGACCGGTTCGTTGCCTGGAATTAAGCGGTTTTGATGTGGTAAATGGCAAGAAAATCTTTAATTCCATTGCCTCGTTCTCTGGTTCAGATCAGCAATGGCAAGAACTGATTGAATTTTACAACGGTAATCCTTTATCCCTAGAAATTGTTGCCAAGCATATTGATGAAGTATTTTTGGGTAATATTGGCGACTTTTTAACAGAAGGAAAACCAGTCTTCGATGACTTTCGTGAAGTGTTAACCTGGCACTTTGAGCACTTGTCAGACCACGAACAGGAAATTCTGTACTGGTTGGCAATTAATCGGGAAGCTGTTTCCCTTGCCCAACTCCGAGAGGATATCCTCTCACCAGTGGCTAAACAACATTTACCAGTAACACTGCAATCCCTGCAAAGACGTTTACCTTTGGAAAAAAGTTCAGCAGGCTTTACCCTGCAACCTGTGCTGATCGAGTACATGACTGAGAAAGTCATTGACAAGGTTAGTCAGGAAATACTCACCGATAAAATAGCTCTGTTTAATTCTCATTGTTTGCTGAAGGCTTTGGCAAAACAGTACATTCGGGAAAGTCAATCCCGTCTGCTCCTCAAACCATTAATCGATCAGCTAATCGCTAGTTTGAGTAGTCAAAGTTGTCTTGAGGAAACTCTAAATAATAGTCTTTCGAAAATAAGAGAAAACTTGGTGCCAAGGGTAGGCTATGCAGCCGGTAATATCCTTAATCTGCTCTGCCAACTTAAAACTGATTTAAGGGGTTATGATTTTTCTAATCTCACTATTTTGCAAGCTTACCTTCAGGGGGTAGAGTTGCTAGATGTAAACTTCGCTAATGCTACCATCGCTAAATCAGTTTTTACTCAACCTTTTGGTAGTATTTTGTCAGTATCATTTAGCCCCGATGGCCAGCTTTTGGCTGCAGGTGATAGCATGGGCAAGATTCATCTGTGGCAAATTGCTGATAGTCAATACCGTTTAACCTTGAAGGGACACACCAGTTGGGTATGGTCTTTGGCCTTTACTAGGCTAGATGATGGTAACAGTGAAGAGACTCAGATTTTGGCTAGTAGCTCTGAAGATCAAACCGTCAGGCTCTGGGATATTGCTACCAGTCAATGCCTCCACACCTTGCGAGGACATAGGAGTAGAATATGGTCAGTTGCTGTCAGTGGAGATGGCACAATTGTTGCTAGTGGCAGTGGCGATAAAACCGTTAGAATCTGGGATGTTAGTACCGGTGAATGCTTGAACATCTTGCCAGAGA
>NZ_JAAHGN010000270.1:0-7788 GCF_010672485.1 Moorena sp. SIO2C4
TAGATTAAGATAGCAAATTGCCAGGGATGCCAATCCCTCTCTTGATGCAGTCGCTCATGGGGGAAACCCCCAAGACCGCTTAGGTGCGCTTTCCGTTGGCGAATTAAATTCGCCACGGGTCGCACCTCTGCATCGCTGGCGACAGGTCAAAACTCAGGAGAAAGTACGAAGTCTAAAGTATTAAACCTAAGTTGGTATGTTGTTGATTTGGTGAACATATAGTCAAGGATCATAGGGCTCTTGACTATTACAAAAAATCATTCGGTCAAGCATTGGAATTAACCAGGACTTGACCGAATTTTTTTTTAAGTATTTAGCTATCAGCTGTCAGCTGTCAGCTGTCAGCTATCAGCTATCAGTTAGCAGGGAACAGGGAACAGGGAACAGGGAACAGAGAACAGGGAAGAATATTTAGATGTACTTCAAACTTACTAAAAAACTCAACAGCACTAATCAAGACTTAAAACTTAATTGCGACAGTGCAATAGTTTTTTAAAACCATCCACATCACCCACATCACCCCTAGCAGTAATGCAATAGTTTTTCTAAACTTCCACCCTTACAACGTGTTAAACCCCCATAACCCTTTGCATCTTTTCAAAAATCCTGTTAAAATAACAATATCGTTAAAGCAATGGTTTTTCGGCCATGATGATTTCTACCGCACAAGCTGCTAAATTACTAGGTGTCTCTGCCACTCGCGTCCGTTTCCTGTTGAGCAAGGGCAGAGTCAAAGGAGCTTATAAAGTGGGTAGAACTTGGGTGATTCCCTTATTTGACGGTATGCCAGTGGTCACCCCTGGTACTCGTGGACCGAAGCGGAATTGGTCAAAGCTTACACAGTACACTAAAGCTGTGATCCACGTTAATCAGAAAGTGATTCGCCAAAATCACAACAGTGGCGATCGCAATCCCGTGATTACCGTAAAACGCGGCGCTAAAAATATTTATGGTCATACGGTCGAAGTGAATGGCCCTTGTCGGGTGATGTATCGCCCAGATGATCCCCTAAATTGTGGAGCACGGGTATGGATTGAGACTATTTCTGATTTTAAGGTTAGCTGAGCCAGGTCTAAACTATTAGTGATAGCGCTATGCCCTGGGATAGGGAATAGCGATTAGTTAAGCATGGTCGAGAGGCTTAAAGCAATGGGAATGCATTCAAAGGTAGCCGGATTTATAGGAGGTGAACTATTTTTAGAAATTCGGCGCTGTCAATTGCCTTACTTTATTCCTAAAGAATGCGTGATCAAACCACAAACAGAGTCTGGGTATGAACCAGATGTCATCGTTTTAGACAAGCAAAGGGTTACTGATAACGAACCACGGTGGGAAAAAGAATCCATTATCACACGGGGGTCTTCTGTTCGTTTAGTTGTAGAAGTGGTTTCAACAAACTGGAGCGACGATTACGCTTTGAAACTGGAAGAATACGAATCTTTCGGAATTGCTGAATATTGGATTGTTGATTATTTAGTTGAACTCTCTACGCTTTGAAAAACGTAGATTCTAAGCAGATGTCACTTTGCGGGTTGAAACCACGCTCCGTGAAGCTTCACGATAGGATCTAGATAGTGAGTCTAATCTATATCGTTGTGGCAGGTTCAAGTCTGCTCTACCGACCTCGGCTAGGGAGATCCCTAGCTGTGTCGCTACTTTTCTTAAAATATTGCAAGCTCCGTTGCAATCTGCGTTAATTAATTCACCTTTTGCAGACAGGTATTGTCCACGCTTTACTCTCTTTCCGCTTGCTGCCCACCCCTCAGGTTTCGCGCCGAGCACAGGTAGGAAATCACGATCTAAAAAGCTAGCTTTACTGGTGTAACTTTCTTCGGTTTCAACAAACTTAATGCCATATTCGATGCACAATTGCTCAATTCGATTTTTTAATTTAGCGGCAGGTATCTGTACGAACTGCTGATTGCTCTTTTTGCCAATATTTATGCTGTCTTTATTTCTCTTGTTCCAACCAAACACCACTGTGGTGACTTGGTTTCTTTGACACCAATTAATAATAAATCTAGCGACCTTGTTCACGTTGTCGCGCATTTGTCGGTTGCGCTTTTCGGTCAAAGAGGCTAATTGATTATCCCAATAATCTTGAGACTTTCCTTTTTTGATCCTAGCTACACGCTTGTTGTACCACTGATTCTGAGATTTGACTTTTTTGCCATCTATAATAAAAGAATTCCCCACATTAGAGACACAGGTTAACCAGTTGTTGAGACCTGGATCGATACCTAAGACCTTATTTGTTGGCGTCACTGGTTCAGGATTTGGCCTTTCATATACAAACTCTAAATAAAAACAGCCATTCCTAGGGACAAAACGATATTCTTTAATTGACTTATGATCTATATTAGATGGCATTGGTAGTAAGAAGTGATCAATACCAAACCAGACCTTAATCTGCTTACCTAAAGTAAACTTAAGCTGGCCTTTTACTAGCTTTACCCACCGAGCGGGATAACTTACTACTGCCAGACCTCCCTTTTTGCGGTACTTTGGGACTCTAGGTTGATCTGCCAACTGCCCTTTGTTATACAACTTCTTGAGGGCTTTGTAAGACTTGAAAGACTCAATAACTCCATGCAATGTCTGTTGAGCACAGGCTGATCTCATCGCTTTGAAGTGGACATTACTTTTCATGATTTTGTCCAATTCTGCGTTATTGAGATATTTGCCAGCCTTGAACAACATTTGACGGCAATAATATATTCCGCAATTTGTTAATTTGTTAGCCTCTGAGCAGATAAATTCTATAACCGCTTGGTTTTCAGATGTCGTGCTTATTAAATGTTGTTGACAACCGTACATATTGCATCGACCTTTTGCTGTGTTAATATAATTATATACCCTGATAATTAAGGTGTCAAGCAAATGCCAGAAGAAACTAAGAAAAAAGTTGGAAGACCGAGTTTGCATGGTGTACGAAAGAAATCCTATAGTGTCATGACTACAGAAACGGCCTGGAATGGATTAAAGGAGATGGCTAAAGATTCTGGTTTAAGCCTTTCTGAATTTCTAGAAACCTTAGGGAGAACAAAACAGCTTCCATAACGCGATAGCCGGGATTTATCCCGGCGCGCTGGCCTATAGCCACGCTACGCGAACGCAGGCCACTCAATAAATTAAGTGGCTAACTCTCGCTCGATGTTTCTCTGTTTAGGCGGTAGGCGATTTATCGGTAATCCTAAACAACCTACTTTATCGGTCTACCAATTGATAGATGGCGAATATCACGTTAATCAGTTCCGAGGAGCGAACCGTATTTTATCGCCAACCTTTCCAGAATTAAGGTTAAATGGTGAACAAATTTTTCAAGCGATCGCTTAATCAGCATTGATTAATCATGGAATGATTTGAATAGTTTTGTAGAACGGGCATCTTGGTAGAACGGGAATCTTGCTGGAACGGGCATCTTGGTGGAACGGGCATCTTGGTGGAATGGGCATCTTGCCCGTTTCATTTTCGGGCAGGCAAGATGCCCATTCCACTGATATTCATTCCGCCCCTCAGCAATTAACCATTAGGATTAACTGTTGTGTCTACGCATCTGTTTCCTCTCCCCCCACACCTCCCACACCTCCCACACTACCCACACTACCCACACTATCCACACTCTTCCCCGGTGAGGATCAAGCCTCCTGACTAGCTTGGGGGGAAATCGCGAGCTAATTTGGAATAACCTAATCTGTTATTGTAACAATTTAAATTTAAGATTTGGTTAATTAAAGGTAAAATCAGGTGGACATTGGGAGTAGAGATTTTGATTGAGATGCTCAAAGTAGGAACCTTAGTTCGAGTGATTTATCCTGATTATGTTGCGGGTCTTTCGGGTCGTATTGAAGCACAGGAAGAATCCGGTCGTTGGATAGTCAGATTAGAGGAAAATCCCTTTGAGCAGAATGATCAAGCATTTATATTATCTCTAGATGAGTCAGACTTTGAAGTAATTAAGCCTCCTTCATCCTAGTCAAGCTAGTTATCATATTTTCTAGTGATCAGATTTTCCATCTCCACCAACCATGAAACACCAGATAAATATAAATGAGTTCAAGAAAAACGTCAAAGCTGACTTTAACACCAGACCAAACTATGATCAAGGAAGCTTTCACCCTCGGCTAGCCAAGGGTCTAGTAGAAGTATCCCACCTGCAAACTGGACAACGAATTCTAGATATTGCGACTGGCACAGGTTTAGTAGCAATTCGTGCAGCCAAAATTGTCGGTGCTTCTGGAGCTGTTGTCGGTGTAGATATTTCCTCAGGCATGCTCAATTTAGCCCAACAAAAAGTTAAAGCCGAAGGTATCAACAACATCAAATTTATAGAAGCAGATGCAGAAACTATCAACTTCCCAGATAATAGTTTCGATAGGATTCTATGTTCTTCAGCCATTGTATACTTAACAGATATCCCTGCTGCGTTACGGCAGTGGTATCGCTTCGTAAAACCAGGAGGATTAGTCGGATTTTCCTGTTTTGCAGCAAACGCCTTTCCTACAGGGGGTCTGTTTCGAGAAAAAGCAGCAGACTATGGCATTGTAATTCCTAATCCCAATGGACCCCTTGGTAGTCCCGAGAAATGTCACCAGCTACTCACCGAAGCAGGTTTTCAAGACATCAACGTCAAAACCGACCAATTGGGTTACTACAGCAGTGATACTCAAATAGTAGCAGCAAACTCTTGGCGGGGAAACTCAAAGAGTGCCTTTGGTGCGGAAGTTTTCCAGCTTTCTCCAGAGAAATTAGCACAATTGAAAACTGAATTTTTTGTAGCCGTTGAGCAATTAGCCACACCACAAGGCATTTGGATAGATATTACAACGTTTTTTGTTTGCGCCAGGAAATCGGTAACATTTTCTATTCCCAAATAATCCCTAAATCTAAGCTATCAGCTATCAGCTATCAGCTAATGGGGTGGCTACTTGAGTGGCTATTGGCCTTTGGCCACGCTACTTGAGGTGCCAATGGGGCGGCTACTTGAGATCCGAACAGCTTGTGAATAAAATAAGCTGACTGCTGACTACTGACTGCTGACTGCTTACCTTAGGTTTTTAAAGGTTAAACGTTGCACTATTGCTATTATTTATTTTTCTTTTTGTTCTTCCTCCACCACTGGCATTGATTCTGTAGCATCTTCTGCTGAGTAGCCTGAAAATTTAGCCAATTGCTCTAACGACAGCATACCAGGATAAAACCGACCATTAATTTCCCAGGTTGGAAAGCCTTTGATCTTCGCTTCAATGCATAAGTCAGTTTGGGAGGTTTCAGCCCTTGGGTCACATTCAATATAATTGATCTGCTTAAATGCCTCACCAAACATTTGCTTCTGCTTTGTACAATAGGGACACCAGTAAGCCCCATACATTTTAGCACCAATTTTGTTCAAATGACCAGATAAAGAGGTGGCTGAAGGGGTAACTGGGAGTTCAGGAGCAGGGGATTCTAGGGTTACTTTTGTAGGGGTAGAGGGTGAGGGTTCTCCTAAAGAGGATTCCGCAGCTACTGTCAGTAGGACAAGACTAGAAATCACCCAGACAGTCTTATTTAAACTACGAATAAATATCCATGGGAGTTTAATGCTAGGTTTGGCGTTCATAGTTTGTAGGGGATATATTGGAATTATCCAGGGAATTAATCACTTCTTTACCGTTTTAACCTGATCTTGTCGGAAACTACCAAATCTTGATTAATGGGATCTAACCTCTCTACTTTCTTTGCTTACCAGGCTCCCAGCCCATTAGCTGGCAAGCATAGCATCGCCATATAGCAATCCTATCTGATTCGTGAAAGAAATGGACTGCTTTAAGGCAGAAGGCACCCACCCCTAACCCCTCTCAGGAGGGGAATGGCAGAAGGCAGATGATACCGGAGTTGGAGCTAGTTTTTCAGAAGTGCAGTGATGTTACAAATGATTTAGGATTGCTATAGCGCTTAAGCTGAATGCTTACTTTTCTGGAATTAACCTCAGCATCAGTGAATTATCTAATAACTAATCATCACTCTTTTTCATAAACAGGCAACTATGGTCAAACGTTTGCTTACCAAAGACATGCTCGATTTTGACGCTCCAGATCAAGTCAAGGATGTTATCCAACCTCAAGGGCGTCCACCGGAAACAGACCCTACTCTGGGTATCCGTCCGGAATTAAGTATTGAAGTCAACCAAAAGCCAGGCACTCCCCGACATCGACTGGTCACCATTGGTGATTCCCTAAGCCATGGCTTCCAGAATGGAGCAATTTTTAACACTGAGCGCTCCTATCCCATAATGATTGCTCAAGAAATGGGTTGGGAAGAACACCTGCGTCGTCCAACCCAATATGGCAAATTCGGTGGATTGCCCCTGAATCTGGAGTATTTAGTTCGGCACTTAGAGCGACAGTTTGGTGACCAGATACAGTGGTGGGAATTAGGACCGGCTCTGTTTTCAATCCGCGAATTTATGGACGACATAGAAGATTATTGGGAACGGGGTCCTGGTTGGCAAGGGGGCGTTGGCTCTACTGTTGCTATGCACAAAGGGATTAACCACAATCTCGCTATTTATGGGTGGAATCTTAAAGACATTATCTCTCACGACGCAGATACTCTCAGAAAGGCAATCGAGGCACCAACGGATGATCTATTGCGGCAAATCGTTGAGAATGCTAACGAACATGCGGCATTGAGGGTTTTGGACTCCGCACGGGATTCACAAGGTAAAGCACTTACCCCAGTGCAAGCTGCCGTGGCACTAGGGCAAGAAGGAAGTCTAGAAAACGGTCAGGGAGATGGTATTGAAACCCTGATGATCATGATTGGGGCGAATAATGCCATGGGCACCGTTGGTCAACTGCAGGTCAGATGGAGTTGCGATCGCGATTCAAATTCACCACAGCCCAATCAGCGACCTACGGTCTGGTGTCCGGAAGATTTCAAAGCTGAATTGGATCAAGTAGTTGACCAAGTCAAGCAAATCCAAGCTCGCCATGTGATTTGGGCTACAGTTCCCCATGTCACCATTGCCCCCATTGGTCGTGGAGTAGGAGATAAGATCGCTACTGGCTCGCGCTACTTCCCCTACTACACCCGTCCTTGGATTAGTGACGAAGATTTCGATCCTAACCGTGACCCGCACATTACCGCACAACAAGCCCGAGCCATTGATAGCGTCATTGACCAGTACAACGACTATATTGCTGATGCTGTACGTCAAGCTCGAAAAGAAGGTCGAGATTGGTATTTATTTGAATTAGGAGGATTACTGGATGGCTTAGCTTATCGACGTTATATTGAAGACTCCGACTGCAGACCAGATTGGTGGACTCCCTATCAGCTGGCACCGGAACTCGAAGCTCTTTCACCAGTACCAGATACTCGCTTTTTTAGATCCGATGCCACCGGTCGCACCAGCGGTGGTTTCTTCACCCTAGATGGCATTCATCCCACTACCATTGGCTACGGTATCGTTGCTCAAGAATTGATCACTCTTATGCAGCAACAAGCTGGTGTCAAGTTTTATGGCAAAGACGGTCGCACAGAGCGTCATGATCCAGTCAAGATCAATTTCCAACGCCTGATTGCTCTAGATACCTTGATTTCCGATCCACCGAAATCTTTATCGAGTAGTCTGAAATGGCTGGATTGGCTCGATCAGAACTTGCAAATTTTCCAGCGCTTACTAAGAAAGGGGAATTGAAGAATGAAGAATTTAGAATGAAGAATGAAGAATGAAGAATGAAGAATGCAGAATGCAGAATACAGAATGAATAAATTCTAAATTATCCGGTTAACTAGTTAACA
>NZ_JAAHGN010000271.1:0-7781 GCF_010672485.1 Moorena sp. SIO2C4
TGGCTGACGGCTGATGGCTGACTGTGAAAGAATACCGCATAATCCAAATCAACCGCCACTAGTAGTAGTAAGTTTCATGAACAACCAATTCCAAGCCCTGTCTACCCCAAAGGATTTACCTCTCCTGCGACCTTTTCTGCTGGATTTGTTTTGTAAACTGGCTTACCAAGAGGGTGATTTTGTGCTTTCGTCGGGGCAGCGTAGCTCTTATTACATCAATGGTAAACAGGTCACCCTTCATCCTCAAGGAGCATTGGCAATAGGACGTTTGCTATTCTCAATGCTACCTGCTGATACTCAAGCTGTTGCTGGCTTAACTCTGGGTGCAGATCCCATCGTGAGTGCGGTTAGCATTGTTTCTGCCTTAGAAAACTGCCCTATCCCTGGTCTAATTATCCGCAAACAGCCAAAAGGTCATGGAACCAGGGCATACATTGAAGGTCCTAGTTTGCCCACAGGAGCCAAAGTAGTGGTATTAGAAGATGTGGTGACTACTGGGCAATCAGCCATGAAAGCCGTGGATCGCCTTAAGGAAGCCGGTTACCAGGTAGAGCTGGTAATAGCCCTGGTTGACCGGCTCCAAGGCGGAGCCGAGCTTTATAAGTCCGCTGGCCTAATGTTTCAAGCTTTGTTTTCGATTAATGAAATCCGAGAACACTACCAGGGTTCTCTTGATCAATCCAGTTGACTAATTAATTAGTTATGGCTCAGGCGGGATTTGAACCTGCGACCTCGGGCTTATGAGTCCCTTGCTCTAACCACTGAGCTACTGAGCCTTTTCTTCAATCCTTATCTACTATAACATATCAATGCCAATAATTTCTTTATTGACACTCGCCGTCTTGAAAGAACGGCGATTCCCAGATCAATGAGCTGCCTTAAACCACTGTGTCCTAATCTTTGACGCCGCCAAAAAGTAGGCAGTACCTAAACCAAAAACCCGTCAAGACCAAGAATTTAGTTTAGTTCACAGTAGACCCAGCGGGCAATTCTCGCGATCGCGTTTGGCTACTTGTCAGGAAGTGCCGATAAAAGTCCGTTTCCTTCCTTTTCACCTGGTTTCGGTGTGCCCCACCGTACCGTATTTTTTCTCAAGTTGTGATTTTCCTGGGTTCACACGCCAACGTCTAATTGACGATTGGGTTTTTAAAGAGGACTTTCCCAGAGACGAAACCTTAGTAGAGGGTCGCCTTACTACAAAACCTTTTCCCTATGCTGCATAACCTACCGACTATAAAGGCGACCCTCTACTTACGGTAACTTCAAGCCCTCTGGGCATTACTACTTTTAGGTCATGCAGTGGCGGATCTCTCTTCCGGTTGCGCCAAGGCCAAAGGCCACGCGGGGCGCGTTCAGTTTTTCAGCCTGTACCCTATACTTAAACTATACTATAGCGCTAGATAAGTGTCAACTTTTTGCTCTTGTGTTTTTTTAGGCTAAAAGCGCGCTAGTCACTTTGATCTGGGCTCGCTTTGTGGCGGAGTTTTCAGTGTTGGGATTTCTCATAAATATTGTCAGAGAAGTTGAGGAAGAGTAGGAAACTTCCCTGTTGCTTACCTTACCCTTTTCCTCTGTCTCCTCCTTCAACCTAGTAATTTTGCCTGATTGGGATACTTCCCTTGAAATCACTCTATTACCGTCTTGTAGGCAAATAGGCGATCGGATTTGCAGCTCCCCGACCTCTGGGATGTACCTCAAAGTGTAAGTGAGGACCAGTGCTATAACCTGTGCTACCCATAGCGGCAATTCGTTGACCTTGGCCAACCTGTTGTCCACGACGCACAAAAATTCGGCTGTTGTGGGCATAAAGGGTCAGACTACCATCAGGATGCTTGATTTCCACCAATTTACCGTAGCCACCTGAATTCCAACCAGCACTGACTACAACACCAGGGGCTGCTGCCATAATTGGTGTCCCAATCGGAGCTGCAATATCAATACCCTTGTGCATCCGTCCCCAACGCCGACCATAACCTGAGGTAATCACACCATTACTTGGCCAGATATATCCGTTAAAGCGGTTAGGGCTATCTGGCAAGTACATATCTGGTGTAGACAGAGGTGGCACTCCTGGTGAAACAGGTTTTCCTACCGGTATGCGGATCATTGGGTTAAATCGTTCCGGTGGGGCAGGAGCTACAGCTATCCTTCTCGGTTGTGATACCTCAGGTGGAGGCACAGGAATGGCAATAGAACTGCGTCGAGTTTTCCGGGGTGGCTGAGGTCTTGGAATAGCAATAGGAACCTGTGGAGCTGTCGGTGGCTGCGGTAATAATAATTCCGACTCTTTCGCACCGGTTGCTTGATTATTCTCAGGATTCCACTGGGGAGTGATCTCGACAGATTTAGACTCCTTGTCTGAGGGATCAGCAACTGGCTCGTTAGTAGGAGTTCCTAGGTTGATTGGTTTGCTTTCCTCTGGGCTGGTTTTATTGTCCCGGATTTCTTCTCGCATCTTGAGAATATCAGCCCTTAATTTTTCAACATAGGAGTTGCGCTGAGAGTTAATAGACTCTAGAGGCTGATTTTCAATCGAGGAAGTAGCTTGAGCTAGCAGACCACTGTCTGAGGTCGATTGAGCCAGAATGGTCTCAGTTACCGGTTTTACTTTAGGTTTTTCCTCTATAGATACGGATGTGACTTGATCTCGACTAGTAGAAGTCTTAACAGAGATAGTTGTTTCTAAATCCAATGGTCGCCCTATTGCTGGCTTCCAAGGTTCAGATTTCGGGCTGTTGCTAGATAGCAAAGTTACTGACGACTGTTGCTGATCGAATGTCCCAACTTGAGGAATTTTCAGCTGTTGATTAATTTCAATTAGGTGAGGATTATCTAGCTGATTGGCTAAGACTAGCTCTGAGCGGGATAAACCATAACTACGGGCAATAGAATCGAGGGTTTCACCAGCTTTGACCTGGTGAAAAGAGTTACCAGTAGATGACAGCCTAGTTCCCACCACCACTGGCTGTGGTACATTTAGTTGCTCTGTAGTTACCTTGGTTGTAGCCGATGCAATTCTTGGAGTACTGACCTTGAAAACTGATGGTTTGACTGCCGATATGACAGTTGTTTCTGGAGTCGGTACTGGAATGACCACCGGTAGTGGCTCAGATCTAGTTGATTGGGTTAAGGCTGGTGATACAGCAACTTTCGGCCTTGGCTGTGGGAGCGTCGCCGGAGCTGTAGGTACCGTAACAATGGGCTGCGATGTTTGTGTTACTGAACCCTCAGGTTTTAGCACTGCAGGGGGTAAAGTGTGTGGGCTAGAACCAAGGGTCGCTGATGCCAGTTCATAAGACTTGTTAAACTCCTCGGACCTCAACTGAACCAGACTTTTGCTCAGACGGTTTCGATGTTTTTGGAGGCGCTTGAGGGCTAGGTCTTGTCTAGCTTTTAAAAGATTATTGGTCTTGTCGGAAACAGCTTGTGATGCATCCGTTGACAGGTTACCCGATTTTGATACTGGTGCAGATGCTAGCAACTGTTTTGGCTCTACACCCTCAGACTTAGATGAGGCTTTGACATCAGTACCCTTAACCTCACCAATGGTAGACTTCCTGGCTACTGGGAGAGTGTCATCGGTTTTGAGCTTGTTAAAATTCCCGTTCCCGTAGCGGAGGCCGTAGGCCACGCTTTCGCCGTAGGCGACGCTGCGCGAACGCGAACGGCTTTGCCGAATCGCAAGTTCTGGGGGTGAGGCTGGCTTTGATGCCACACCCCCTTGTCCCTCCTTAGCCGGGTTTAGCAATGAGGGGCTTGAAACAGCGGTAACCTTAAATTCGGCTGCTGGTAGATTCGTCCCACTTGGGTCAGGAGCAACTGGCTCGAATGCCATTGCTTCATCACCCTGTTGAGGTAATAGTAACCCAGATGCCCCCATGGAAATCGCCAATCCAATCATGGCTGCTGAGGTACGAGCCTTACGGTTCACCTCAAGGGGAATTACTGCACCGACCGCATGATTACTTGCAGGTAGTTTCGATGACGAATCCGATGACTCTGCTGCACAGGTCGGAACATGATTGACCTTATCAGTAAGTGTTCCTTTCAAAAACGTCCTCCTGGTGTTTGACGAGCGCTTAACAGTTCCTGATTTATTTTTTACCAGTCAATGATGTGACTCACTTCTAAAGTGTGATCCAAATCACATCTATTTGGCAGACTTAGCAAAGATTACCGTGCTTCTTTGATTTAGACAAGCTCACATGACTACTAAAAAATTTATTCCTTGACGGCAATAGCTAGATACACCTTGAAGCCATTGATAAGTAATTATCCTTAGACAACTAGGTGGACAACATCCCATAGCAGAGATCTTGTCGGGATTGACCACGGCTGCCGTTAAGGATTGCTGCATATGCTGCATATATATGCATATAAAGTAACTGGCTAATCAGGCCTTCTCCGGGAAACCACCCTCAGTAACCCAATAAAATCGAGCATATTTGCTGATTATTCTGTTTGAGCGCCATAAAAACAGCGATGGTAATCTCGAAGCAACTGACTGGTTACAGCTGAACTCTACGCGAATTTTGGGTAAGACAACAACCGTATAATCCTGTATCAACCCGGATCTTAATCCTGGTGGGTTGCTAGTTGATGGTGTGCTCACAAAATCCTTCAAATCCTCCTTTTATCTACTGATAGTTGGTTTGGTATACTGAACACTCCCCATTTGATATCAGCAAAATCTATCGGTGATTTCTCGGTAATCCTACTGTTTATGATAGAAATTTCTTATATGTCTTAAGTAATTTCAGTCTTCTAGATAGCTGAATTTTTGGTGAGTAATTCTACACACACTAACTCATTCAACCAAGGTGCGTCCGGTCAGCTGTAGGCTGACAGTCCTTGATTCTACCCAAAGATGCTTGTTTTGACGTCTTTCCCTGATTAAAACCGACTTGTGCGACAAAACGTTTTTACACAGTTTAACCAAATCTAAAAATCTAGTTATTGATTGATCACCTAGGGAATTCCCAGCAGAGGGATTGTTTTTCACAAAAATTACACATTTCTACAGACATTTCCTATTTACACCATCAGTAGAGGGTAAATTAGGTATTTTAACTCTAGCTATAGTGTTTAAACCCCTGAAGGGGGATAAGTATTTTTTGAGTGGGGTGATCAGCTGCTCCCCATGTAATTTTTCTATCGTAGTCCGGCAAGAGTAGGAGAAGGCAAACAGCGACTAAAGTCGCTTTCGATATTTCTATTGACAGCTGATTTTATTAGTGATATAATCTAGGTTTAAGGTCAAATTAAAACTCAAACGGTTAAGGCTTAAACCTAAATCGATACAACTAAATCGATACAACTAAATCTATAAGAAAAATCTATACAAGTAAATCTATACAAAAGAAATCTATATCAAAAATTTATACAAATTATACAATACCGAAACCAAGTCAACTTAGTAAGTCCTAATTATTAACACAGAAAACACCTATTCCAAGTAACCCAACTGACGCCTGGCCTCAAATAAGCCAAGGGCAGCACTGACGGAGAGATTTAAGCTGCGCACTCCTGGCTGGGTCATGGGGATAAAGACTTTAGCCTGACAAGCCTCTAACACATGGGGAGGCAAACCTGTGGTTTCGCAGCCAAACAATAACCAGTCCTTGGGCTGAAACTGAAACTTAATATAGTTGTATGTTCCTCTCTTGGTAAAGCCAATCCATCGCCCCTCTTGCTTCTGGTGATAGCTGACAAATGCATCAAAGGAATCATGATATTTAAGATCTACATAGGGCCAATAATCTAGTCCTGCTCGTTTCAAGTAGCGATCGCTAATTTCAAAACCCAACGGACCCACTAAGTGCAATTGAGTAGTGGTGGCGGCGCAAGTTCGGGCAATATTGCCGGTATTCGGTGGAATTTGCGGGTTGATTAAGACAACTTTTACCATGAAACCCTTAATATCAAGTCTGGTTTAATACCCATAATTAAAGAGAGGGTGGGGAGGGTGGGGAGAAAGGTCGGTGTGGGGAGATGGGGAGATAGGGATAAACGGGAGATAGGGAGATTTTTATTAAGGGTAATTATCCTGACATGATATAACACGTCTGACCCTAATCTATATTCATACCAAATCTGGGTCTAAAACCCCTGATTAGAAAACAAATGGGCGATCGCCTATTGGTATTTGAAGTGGTAACAAGTAGCTTTAAAGCTATACTGGGTGTGGGGTGTGGGCGAACGGGTGTGGGCGAACGGGTGTCAAGGGCACCTAAAAGATTTATTTGAATGAGTTCAAGGGATTCAGGTTCGAGGAGCATTGGATATATATCTTAGGTCATAGTACTATAGGCATACCTAAGGTCAATATTTTTGTCTGTATTTCAGATAACCTCTACCTAGTGATATAGATCATATATGTTTTTCTTATATTAGTTTTCGTTGAAGCATATATTAGATATTCTTATATTTCACAGCATTTCACTTGGCAAAAAAATTATTCAATTGAGGCGGTTGTCTTTACAAAAACTCTAAAAAATTAAAAAAAATTCATAAAAAATGCCATCGCGAGGTTAGGGGGAATCCGGATTCCCCCTAACCTAAAATTGCGATGACAACTTTAGCTATTTAATTGTAGTTGAATAACAAAGCTGTTAGTCAGTTAGGCTACCAGGGACTGACACAATTGATCTTCTAGTTGCGACTCTTGCTCAGCCATGGATTGAATGGCTTGAATCATCACTTGGCGAGGATCAACACCCACTGAATGAAGTTGTAACCACTGGCCAGCGGTGTTTCCTTCCCGTAGAATTTTCTTAATCGGTGAGAGGAAGCAACTAAAACCGTGTTTTTTCGCTACCGGCCAAACCTCTTGATAAAGTTCCTCAATCCAATCTCTGGCCAGAATTAGTCTGCCATCCTCCCAATGCCTCAGTTGCGCATCCAAACTGGATTCAGCCGCAGCGATTTCATTGGCATCGGTGAGGCCAAAGAAGTCAGCTGAACGGTTGTTGGCAGGTATTTTACTTATCTCCAGGGGGTCAAGACTGGGATCATGAATCAGTTGTATCAGGCGTGCTTCCAATAGTGCCATAACCGCTAACAGGGCAATGGGATCGACCATTAAATCACAGATTCTCAGCTCTAGGCGGTTGAGATCATAGGGCCGTCGGTTGCCATTGGGGCGCACAGAGGTCCACAGATGACGGACATTAAACATGGTACCAGCAACGAGTTGCTCTTCATTCCACTGGATAAAGTGACGATGGCTTTCAAATAAAGGAACATCAGAGGGAGTTTTGGGAAACATTCCCCAGCGGGTGGAGTGATAGCCAGTGGTTTTACCGTCCAGAAAGGGGGAAGATGCACTCAGGGCTAGGTATAGTGGAGCTTCCATTCGCACCAGACGACAAGCTCGCATCAGGATTTCTGGGTCAGAGATGCCCACATTGATATGGATGCTGGCAGTAACAACCTTAGTGCCGTAGGTGGTCTCAATGTAGGAATGGTAAGGATTATTGGGGTCAGAACGGTAAAAGCGATCGCTTTTACCTAAGGACAGGGTACTGCCGGGAATTAGTGTATAGTTACCCAAGCTTTTTAAATACTGTCGCAGCTGTTGTCGGGGACGCACTAAAGCACATAAGAGACGGTCATAGCAACATAAAGGAGCAGTGGTGTATTCTACATTGCGCTGATCTGGCTCTCGGACAAATCCGTCGAGGGATGCAACAATCTGATCGGAAAAACCGACAATATCCCCTTTGGGAGTGCCGGTATACATTTCTACTTCAAAGCCTTTGGATAGCAGCACAGTTTTTTCA
>NZ_JAAHGN010000272.1:0-7778 GCF_010672485.1 Moorena sp. SIO2C4
TAGCGCACCGAGGGAGTCGGGAGCAGGAAAGTCCAATATAGCGTTTATGGGATGTATGAGGTACGCTTCTCAAGCTCAAAGTCCCTCTTTTATAAGGGAAACGGGGGTACGCTTTGGGAACAGGGAACAGGGAGCACAGCTGATGGCTGACAGCTGACAGCTGACAGCTGAGGGCTAAATGCTTACCGGCAGTTGCTAAGATCAAACTCATCAGTCGGAAAAATTGAGGTCATCTCATGTCACTTGCCAAACCCTCATTTAAAAAAGTTATTCTCCCTCATCCGGCTAAAGAAACCCTGCCCACCATGTATGATTTACCCAGTGAAGATCCCGAGGAGCCGGGTTTGCCTGACGAATTTCATCTTTGGCAACCACAACTGTGTAGTGAAACATTTCGCCCTCCCAATTATGACAGCGAAAGGGTGTTTGTGGCCAGTGACTTAAATTTATATTATGACCCCAACCATACCGCTTGGTACAAACGACCGGATTGGTTTGCGGTAGTAGGGATTTCCCGATTCTACCAGGGACGAGAGCTCAGAATGAGTTATGTGATCTGGCAAGAAGAAGTCAGACCAATTGTGGCGATAGAGTTTCTCTCTGCCAGCACCAGAGATCAAGACCTTGGTTACAGTGAACGAACGGGAGAACCACCAACGAAATGGGAAGTGTACGAGCAGATTTTAGCAATTCCCTACTATATCACCTTTGAGCGAGTCACCAACGAATTAAAAATCTTTCACTTAGATGGCGGCAGCTATCAACCCCAAACAATAGATAATTCCCAATTTTGGATCCCTGAGTTGCAATTGGGTTTAGGGCTATGGCTTGGGGAATATCGGGGATTGAATCGGTTGTGGCTACGTTGGTATGATCAAGATGGAAATTGGATTGCCACTAACGCAGAACGAACCGAACAAGAACGGCAACGAGCCGAACAAGAACGGCAACGAGCCGAACAAGAATACCAACGAGCTGAACAGGAACACCAACGAGCTGAACAGGAACACCAACGAGCTGAACAAGAACGTCAACAGAAGGAACTGGCTCAACAACGAGCTCAACAACTAGCAGAACGGTTACGACAGATGGGTATTAATCCCGATGAAATTTAACCCCTGTCTGAGTTTTTCTGTAAGCTATCAGCTATCAGCGTGTCGCGTATCAGCTATCAGCTAAAGGCTGACCACTGACGGCTGACCGGTCAAGGATTATTGGGGATGTGATCGATTTGGGCATAGCCACTGAAAACTAGCTTTTTACCCTGGGTCTCTAGACGATTGATGCGCATAGTAACACCATCAAGGTTGAAGCGGTCTAGATCCACCATATTGTTCAAGATCTCATCCAGGGCTACTGTCAAAGTTTGAGATATTTCTTGTAACGACTCTGGTATTTCATTAGCTTGAAACTGGGAGTCTTTAAACAAAATCCGCCGTCGCCGCTCTACTCCGATGGTAGATGTCATACTAATCGGTACTATGCCGTAATTCGGTAGATCAGCCTTAGCAAATAACCGTAGACCATTGTTCGGTTGCAGCTGCACTTGCACCTCAGTAAAGGAAACCGGAGCACCACCAGATAGTGCGGTTAAGGCTGGTGTAGAAAGGTTTTCCAGCCGCTTTCTTACTAGTTGTGCTTTAAAGGATTGGTTGATGTCAGCTTCAGTAAGAATAACTTGAGCGATCGCTTGAGTAGGTTGTTTCAGAGAAATCTTACCCTGAAGCACTGAGCTGAAATCCAGAGAGACAGCATCGGTTTCAAAGGACATCTCCTCTGTCCGGAATTCCCGACGAATCACTAAACCACGACCACTCATTTTGAAACTATCGATGCTACCTTGTAGCAACTTGCTAGAGGGATAGCAGCGCACAGACACATCTACCGATTCGCTTGTGGTAAACAGGTGGCGAATGGTCTTGCTGGCAACAGTATTGAGCAGCTGTTCACCCCAGTCAGTGCCAGAATTATTTGTACCGGTGAAGCCACCTAACATAACCATCTTGCATCCTGCGAGAGTTACTTCTACATTTGTAACAAAATGTGAAGAACTCAGCAATCGATCCTAGGGATTAAGGTTATTTGGTTATTCCCCATTGACATCCAGTGTAGCGTAAGTTAATCGGTTGTTCACCTTTAGTGTCCAGTGCAGGGTAGGTTATTTGGTTGGTTATCGGTTAATCAGCTGTAGTATATCAAATGTAGTATCTCAAACTGGTTAGCTCCAGAGGTCTCGGTTGTAGGGCTTTAGTTGTAGACCTAAAGGGGTCAAAAGCCAGTCTCAACCTTTATAGCATTTGTCATAGTTATCAAGTACATTCAATTTTCTTATCCAATCTTGATGGACTCGCTCATGGAGGGGAAGCCATCATGAAGGCGCTGGCTCCCCAATGGCTGGGCTGCTCCCTACTCTCTACTCCCTGCTCCCTATTCCCTAACAACCAGAGCCTAAGTACCTGACCCAATTGAGAACTACTTTATAATCCTTCACCTAATTGTTTACTTTCGTAAAATGTAGCTTAATATAATTAAGGCTTTATAATACTTGTAAAAGTTAGTCAAGAACAAAAATTAACCTAAAGTTGCGGTCTGTAACGTAATTAATGGGATTTTTGGGATGAGTATCACCGATTCTCATTTACCGATTACCCCTTACTAAACTCAGTTACAGCAAAGACTCCAGGTCAATACAGCAACCAGAGCTTTTTTTGTTCTCCTACTTTGTAAGCACCCCGCTCGCCCATAGACGAGGCAATAACACCAATAGTTAATCCCACATCTCCGCCAGCGGGTAGGACCAACGGGCTAATCTTGCCCGAATAGCTAAAAAACTCGGTTAAAAACTTCTAGGTATACGATTATTATGAGCGATAGCACTGTGAGCGATAGCACTGTGAGCGATAGCACTGCAATCAATGAAAACACTACCGCAGTTCAGCTAGCAGAAGCTCCAGCACAGGAAACCTCTGCCCTGGATACACTTCCCCCTTTACCTGGAAACCGTCCCATTGCTCCTAGTGAGCTTCATATTAGTGAAACACACAGCATAATGGGACATCGACCAATTGATGCCAGTAATCTCCAGGTATTAGAAACGATGTCTGTAATGGGAGAGCGCCCCATCACTTCTAGCAACATTGAGGTACTCGGTATCATGAAGGTGTCTGGGGAGAGACCAATTGCTGCTAGTAGTCTTCATCTTGACGAAATAGAGTACATCATGGGCAAGCGTCCCATCGCCCCAAATGATATTGATGCTGATCCACAGCTGATGGGTTATTTAGATTAAATTCAATCACCTGTTGATTTAGCGTCCGCTCCCACAACTGTTTTTTCCACGAACCACCCCTGTTTCAAAACAGGGGAATTTTGTGATTAGCTATTACTCAAGCCATTAGTAATTAGTAACGTAAGCCATAGATTAACCTTAAACCTTAAACCTTAAACCTTAAACCTTAAACCTTCAACCTTCAACATATCAAGGTGTTCTAAAAAATACTGACGATATAAATTACAACAGAGTGTGACTTGATTTCTCTGAACACTCACCAAACCCATACTCTGTAACTTATAGATACTGATTGGATCTAGTTCAACTCCCCTATCTGCTATAACCACCTGTTTAAGAGTAGTAGCTAAATCAGGATTTGCCCTGAGTACACTCAAGTGTTGCCGCAAATAGTCACTATAAATTCCCGTAGCAGTAGCTGCTTCAGCGAGTAATTGTTCTAGGCTAATGTTATGATAAGCCAAATGATAGAGAGCAAGCTGCACTAATCCCGGATGTCCTCCCACCATAGCCATCAGTTTCTCAGCAGCTTCACTATTTGACCAATGTAATCTATAAAGCTGCGCTAACTGCTGGATTTGCTGTTTGTTAAACTCGGGTAACTTAATCGGTAATCCCACATTAAACGGAGATTGGGAAGTTTCCAGAGCAACATAAATTTCTGTCGAGTAAACCACAATCACCCGCAGCTTTCGCCACACCGGTAGTTGTTTAGCTTCCTCATGCCAAGAGCGCAATAAGGGCAAAAAATCTTTAGCAGTTTGGGCATGCTCAAACAGGTGATGAACTTGATCCATTGCCAAAACGAGGGGATGGTGTATTTTTTCTAGGATATGTTCTTGTAAGTAACTCATACAGCTGACCTTACTGCCTAGGTCTTTATCCCAATAGTCATCCAGTTGGTGGGGAAGCTGGAGTTGGTAACTGACGTTAACACATAACCAGCGCAATAGCCGGTCTAAATTACTTAAAATGGCGGTTTCGGCTTGGTCAAAATTGAGGTTTACTCTGTGATATTGTTTTTCTCTTGCCTGGTCTAATATTCGCAGCAGCAAAGAGGTTTTTCCTGTCTCTTTTGGTCCTGTAATCCGGAGCAAACTCCCAGGTTGCTGGATGGCTTGATAGCAAAGCTCTTCAATAGGAGGACGCTTTATATAAAGCTGAGATGGTAGGGGAAGTGCTCCACTGGGAAATTCAGCAATTTGACGTAGGCATTGACGGCGGTAATATTGCTCAATTATCTCTTGATAGTAGGGAGTAATCGGGGTTGTCTCCAGGGTGTTCCGGAAATTGGTCTTGGTGATCGCTTTGCCAAAAATATCTCCCAGTAATCGCCACAACTTATAGGCAGTCTTTCTGAGGTATTCAGGACCATAGTGTGCTTCGATCGCCATATCGGTATAGGTTTTTCCTTCCCAGGCTTGGTGCAGTATCCATTCCTGAAGTGGAGTCAACTTGATTTTCTCAACACTTTTGAGGATGTCAAGTACCTGATCAATAGTCATCACTAACAGTTCCCCAATATCTCAAACGACACTTTAGCGCTTTCTAACAAGGCAGACAATTAATTTAGGTTGATTCAGTGATTAAACTGGCTACACTTGCTAATTGACAAATACATACTATTATGTATAGTGCTGACATGCCTATCAAATGGTTGTCTTGGGATAGTTGACAAATAACTTATTTAAGGGGAATAATTCGGTTTTAGGTATATTCTAAGGGATTCGGGGTTAATTGAGTGGGTTAATCCGATAAATTTCCAGCAGACTGGGTCAATAGTGTAGCCAAATTTTAAAAGCAATTGGCTACATTTTTGTGTTGACGGTAGAGGATACTATCGCCACAATGCTATATGTTGCTCCAACAAATAGAGCTTGTCTGCTAAATCCATAGGTTGAGATAAGTCGGTTGCTATAAATAAAGGAAATATGTAGATTTTTTGTGGTTTACTGTTGATGTATTACTCTTAGTAATAAATGCTCAATGAATAATATTTTAGCGACTAATAGTTTATCTTTAATTACAGCTACAGCCACTGATTTACTTCAATAAATTAATAAGCAGGCAACCTTTTGGTGTGACTATCAAAACTATATAATAATTAATTGCCGCCAGGCATTAATTTAACTAATTCAATATGATTTTGCAGATAATTTGGCATGACAAACCCATTAATAATTATTTGTATTGATAATGATCCATCAGTTCTCAATAGCCTAAAAACATCTCTAGGTAAGACTCTCGGCAAAGAACATCTGATTGAAAATTTTGAAGGGAGTAAAGGGGTTGTCAAGTTAGTCGAAGAGTTGCGCCATGATGAGTCTGAAGTTGCTTTAGTTTTGGCTGGTGCTGTTATCCCTGATCTAAAAGGGGATGACTTATTAAACATAGCTTATTTTTTCTCTAACCAAACTATCAAAATTATGCTGACGGATGATCTGGATTTGGAAGGGACAGCCAAGGCAATTCGGTATGCAAAGTTATATCGTTACCTAGGCAAGCCTTGTCCATCTGAAGACCTTAAATTGACAGTCATAGAAGCCATACATAGTTATCTTCTTGAGGAAACATTGAAGGCACAAAATCGCCAACTTCAGGAACTCAATCAGCACTTGGAAAAAATAATCTGTGATCAAGCAGCACAGATTTCAGAATATACTACAGCACCAGAACAAGCTAATCAAGAGTGGCAGCACCTGAGTTCTATAAACCGTCAGCAAGCTGTCCTAGTTGACGAACTGCTAGAGAAGCAGTATCAATTGACCCAGTTCCTAGAAAGGATGCCTGTGGGTGTGGCTGTGTTTAATGATAAGGGGATACTAGAATTCCTCAATTATAAGGCGCGGCAGTTATTCGGAAAGGGAGTCGTGCCATTAACTACAGTTGAGCAAATGCCAGAGGTTTATCAACTTTATGTTGCCGGAACCAATCAGCTATACTTTGCTGAAAAATTAGTTGCTGTAAAGGCCTTAAAAGGTGAAAACTCCACCCTCGATGATATTGAAATCCACCAAGAAGACAAAATTCTCCCTATAGAAAGTTGGGGAACACCTATCTTTAATGAATTGGGTAACATTGCCTATGCTATCGTTGCCTTTCATGATATCACCCAACGCAAAAAAGCAGAAGCAGAACACCTACGCTTGATGCAGGAATTCTCGCAAGTTAATCAAGCTTATGAAAGCTTTGTTCCCCATCAGTTTCTCCAGTTATTGAACAAACCAAGCATTGTCGATGTTCAATTAGGGGATCATGTTCAGCAAGAGATGTCGGTGCTATTTTCCGATATTCGCTCCTTTAGCACCCTCTCGGAAAGTATGACACCTGAGGAAAATTTTGAATTTATCAATACCTATCTTTCTCGTATGGAATCTGTCATCACTGAAAATCATGGCTTTATTGATAAATACATGGGGGATGGGATTATGGCTCTGTTTAACGAAAGTGCTAATCATGCGGTCAACGCCGGAATTGCTATGCTCACATCCCTAGCTGACTATAATCAATCTCGGCGAAGCTCAGGACACCCAGCCATCACCGTTGGCATTGGCATCAATACTGGTTCCTTGATGTTAGGAACAGTGGGAGGAAAAAATCGGATGGATAGCACTGTCATCAGCGATGGGGTTAATTTAGCGTCTCGTTTAGAAGAATTAACGAAACCTTATGGGGTGCCATTATTAATCACTCACCATACTTATTGGAAGTTAGATAATCCCTTAGCTTATGCCATTCGCTTGATTGATCGGGTACCAGTGAAGGGCAAATCCGAAATGGTGACAGTTTATGAAATCTTTGATGCCGATGAACCGCAATTGCGAGAGGGCAAGTTAATTACTCGCAGCAAATTTGAACAAGCCTTGGTGCTTTATAATCTGCGTTATTTCTCCAAGGCATCAGTTCTGTTTCAGGAATGTCTACGCTTGAATCCAGGAGATAGTGTAGCACAAATTTATCTTGGACAATGTCAACTTCATACTCGCCTCTCTGGAGTGACTAAAATCAAGCAACCATTAAAATCTAGTTTACAAAATTTTGATTATGATGTAATATACAAACCTAACAACAAACTGTAGTCTTCGAGTCTGGGCTTCACTTTGATTAAATCCAGATCAGGTAAGGCTTTTAGGTAAGCGCGATTGACCAAAGGTCACGCTACGCGAACGCTCTTTTTGTGACAAATGCGGCTAATACCGCAATCAATTCCATCAGAATCCCACGCTAAAAACGTAGTGTTAGCGTGGGAGAGTCACCTAACTTGGTATCAATTTAAAGATTGACCGTTGGATGTTGAAGATGCCAATTTTTCCAATTGCTCCTGCTGGTCTTGGCTAATGCAAGCTTGAATCAATCCCTCCAAGTCCCCCTCCAGCAAAGGAGCGAGGGAATAATTTTGACCCAGTCGGTGATCGGTAACCCGATTATCTTTGTAGTTGTAGGTACGGATTTTCTCAGAACGAGCCCCTGTACCAACTTGGGCACGCCA
>NZ_JAAHGN010000273.1:0-7776 GCF_010672485.1 Moorena sp. SIO2C4
AAACTCTTTTTGCCCACCCTACAAGCTACTGTTAAGTTAAGTAGAGTAGGGTGGGCAAAGTCATCATTTCGTGACTAATCAAAACCACCAAACTCTTTTTGCCCACCCTACAAGCTACTGTTAAGTTTGATTACGTTAAATTTTACTTAAAAAAGTTACTTAATTTGACAAAATATTAAATAAAAACTGTAGCAGTTGCCACAACAGCAGTGGTTATTGTCTTATTGACTCAAAGCTTCTTGTTCAACTTGGTTTTCATGCCCAAGTTTTTTGATCACCCTGTATAGGGATTTCTAGCGTAATCAGGTAAACAGGATTTTTTCCCTGTTCCCAGATCCGCTGTTCCCTGTTCCCTTTTCCCATCAATCCTATGTTCAAAACTCAAATACAAACCCTATATTAACTATCACTATGACTACAGCAACTAATCCCACTCAGATTAACTCTGGTATTGGCGGTACCAAAAATTTCTACAACTGGAATTGGCAAGACAAACAGTATCGAGTAGTCTACGAAACCATTGGCGCAGGAAACCCTGTACTGTTACTTCCTGCTTTTAGTACGGTGTCTAGTCGCACAGAAATGAAAGGTATTGCCAATCTACTCGCTACCAAGTATCAAGTTACGGTTCTAGATTGGTTGGGATTTGGCGAGTCTCAATGCCCTCCTGTGGATTACAATCCCGTATTATTTCAGCAGTTATTAGCAGATTTTGTTAACTCTGTTTTTAATAATAACTCAATTATTGTAATTGCTGCGGGTCATGCTTCCGGATACGCTTTAAAATTTGCCCAAGATAATCCAGATAGTATTTCTAAACTAATTTTAGTGGCTCCCACTTGGAAAGGACCGTTAAGAGCAATGGGTTTACCCGATGGAGTCAGAAACGGAGTAAAAAACCTAGTGCGATCGCCCTGGTTAGGTCAGAGTCTATACTATCTCAACACTACCCCTTCTTTTCTACGCTTGATGTATAAACGCCACGTCTATGTGGATGAAACCAAACTAACTCCCGAATTTATTGCCCAAAAACACAAAATCACTTCCAAAGATGGCGGCAGATATGCCCCGGCTGCCTTTGTGACTGGCGCAATCGATCCTGTTGCTAATCGGGAGGAATTTTTGCAGCTTTTAGATTCTGTTTCCATGCCCGTATTAATTATATTGGCGGAAAATGCACCACCTAAATCAAAAGCCGAAATGATAGCGATGGCAGAGTTAGAACAGGTGCAAACCGTTAGATTAGCTGGAACTTTAGGTATTTCTGAAGAGTATCATGAAGCGGTAACAGCAGTGATTGAGGATTTTATTTAGCTATTTAGCGATCGCTTTTATAGCAGTTATAGCAATTCTCAGAGTCATGAGCGACATTGCTTATCCTTAAACGCTATAAATAGTTATATTTGAAGGAAATTATCCTGAGGGGGTGACATGAGTCCTGAAAAGTTTACTATACAGCGTTTTTCATAACTATCAGGTACACAGGATTTTTTCTCTCTTACCTGTTCCCTGTTCCCAGATCCGCTGTTCCCTAAGAGGATATCTGAAAAGTTTTTTGATACTGAATTTTGCCCCCCTAGCCCCCCAATTCTGGGGGGAACAAGAATCAATTTGCTGGTAGAAGTCCCCCAAAATTGGGGGACCAACGGGGGCTTGGATGTAGCAAATGAGACTTTTCAGACAACCTCTAAAACCTTAAGTAAATTATGGGCTGAAATTATTACCCAGTAATGATTTTAGCTTACATATCCCCCCCAGGAAACCATGATCATGAAATATATTGAAATTGAACCGTTGAATCGCGAAACTACCGATAGTGATTGCGTTAGACGATGCAGAATTAAGCGGATTGATGGCGATGTCCAAGTCGATCAGACTGAGCTATGGTTTCAATTCGATAAATCAATCGTGCCCCCGGAAGATAATGATTGTGACAGTTATTTGCTTGCGGTCATTATGGATGCAATGAAAGAAGAAAGAGATGTAATTGTTAAAGGGGAAGTCTCAAAACAGCTCTTAAGTAATTTGGTTGAATATCAAGTAGCATGGTATAAATGGTTACCTGACCTATATTCTTACATTAATATTAGCGCAGAGTCTATCAGAGATAATAGTACACCAGTATCTGGTGCCATATGTGCCTTTTCTGGGGGTGTTGATGCCACCTTCTCAGTATGGCGTCACTCCCAAGCAAAATTCAGTCATCGGTCTCAGGACATCAAGCTATGCTCAATAGTTCACGGGTTCGACATTCCACTTAGGGAAGAAACCTCATTCAATAATGCTAGCAAGAGAGCCCAAGAAACCTTAAAGGATATTCAGCTTAAACTAGTACCGATCAAAACCAACTATCGTGAAATTACAACAGTCAATTGGGAACATGCTTTTTCCTGTGTTTTAGTTGCTGTTCTTAGCAATTTCAAAAAAGTTGCTGGTACCTGTATTGTTGGTAGTAGTGAACCCTATGATTCACTGGTTATTCCTTGGGGTTCATCCCCGATTACAGATCATTTGTTAAGTTCTGGCGATTTTCATGTGATCCATGATGGTGCCAGCCATAACCGAACCGAAAAAGTAAAAGAAATTTGTGATTGGAAAGTTGGTATTGAAAATTTGCGTGTCTGTTGGCAAGGAGACTTAAAAGACCGAAATTGCGGTAAATGTGAGAAGTGCGTGAGGACTAAACTTAATTTTTTGGCGACAGGCAACCCGATTCCCATATGCTTTCCTGATTCCAATATTCTTGACGATATCAAAGAAATCACCCTGCCTAACGAAGCTGTTCGTGGAGAGTGGCGACAAATATATGAGTATGCCAATAAAAACGAAGTCAAGGATTCTTGGGTTGGGCAACTCCGGAGAACGTTAAACAAAAAGTCTTTGATTGACAAAATACTACCCAAAGGCAGTCCGCAACGAGAGATTGTCAAAAATCTAACCAGAAAAATAAGCGGACGCTAAAGGCGGGGCTTATTTTAGTCGTTTATCAGCTATCAGCTATCAGCTATCAGCTATCAGCTATCAGCTATCAGCTATCAGCTATCAGCTATCAGCTATCAGCTATCAGCTATCAGCTATAGCAGTACGCACTAAGGTTAGGACAACTCTTACCTCTAAAACCTTGTTAGAGTCAACTTCTGCCTTCTGCCCTCAGCATAGCTGCCTTGCGCGTAGCGCTATATCAGCTATAAGCCAATGGCCAAGGCCATTGGCCACGCTACGCGAATGGCCAGGCTACTGTTCGCGTAGCGTGCCCGTAGCGCAGTGCTTTTGAATAAAATAAGCTGACCGCTGAGCGCTGACCGCTGAATGCTTACCAATACTCGTTTCACCATTAGGGCGATCGCTTTAAAATAATTCCCATTTGTTGTAATTGTTCCCTAATGCGTTCGCGTAGCGTGACCATTCGCGTAGCGTGGCCCAAAGGCCAAGGTCAATCGCGTAGTGGTGCCTGGGGCACATCGCGTTTTCAATTGGTGGACAATCTGGTTCGTGGCAATGCAATTGATTTAAAGAAATAGTCCCTTTTGTGGTTTGACCCAGCAGTGGTGCGTTACGGGGCGGGCTGTGCTAACACTGGCTAAATCAGGGCTCCCCTAACGCACCCTACGCAACTGCTCCCTTTGTTAAATATTCCACCTCACAATCTACCTTCTATTTTATCAAAAAACTGTTTACATTCTTCAAAAACCTGTTTTTTTCTTAGTTGATCCCAAACAATATATCTGTTGTCTTGGAAATTTTTAATTGTTTGTAAAAGCCCAACAATTTCTTGCTCTCCTATTGTTGGGCTGTTTCCGTAACCGTGGTAAGACACTCCCCATATAATAGCTAGGCAAGTAGTAGCTATAAAGTTTTTACCATTTTGGTCGATAGAAACTTCTATATTGTTATTTACAGATAATACAGCCCAAATACTTCCTCCCAATAAACCAACAACAGTAGCCCCTACCTGTATACCAACTAGCGCTGCTGGTCCAGCAGCAACACCACCAACAGGTAATCCAATCAGAAAACCGATTATCCCACCTATAACACCACCGATTCCAGTCCCAATGCCTGTACCAGCAGCTGCACCATCAACTACATCTTTAGGCTTTGAAAAGTTTTTTTTATGAAAGTTAAGGTCATTAACTCCTTTGAGTGGATCGTCTGCTGCTAATTTATAAAGCCTTGAAACGTTTTCGTTAAATTCTTCCAACAACTGTTTAACTTCATCACGTATTTCATCAATGAGATCCTTTTCTGGTGAAGTATTATCAATACCCTTTTGTCTTTTTGCTTTGCTGCATGCTTGGATACAGTCATACATTAAATCTGAAGCTTCCCTTAAAATTTCAAGCTGTCTATGTCTGAAATTTTCCAGGTCTATGCGATATCTTTCTTTCTTTTGACCAGACAATAAATTTTCTACATAGCTATAAATTCGAGTAACTTTGGAAGGATCATCCCACCAACCATCAAACATAATGTAATTATTGATATGGTTTATTTTAAAAAAATCTTCCCACTTAGTTATTCGTTTCCCATGCTGATCATTTTTTTTTCGACTTTTATTACCAATCCCAATAATAGGCTTATTTAATTCCTTTAAAAGTTCAATTTCTTGATCATGTCCTCCTTCCGGCACATCATTTAAAGTATCGACAACGTAGATGACCACATCTGCTCTCTCGACTCCTTCTATTGCAATTAGATCATATTTCATCCTATCAACATTTGGAAATATGTTTGCTAATATCTCTGGAGAAAGCTCTTGTTTTTTAGCTCTCATATAGGCTAAACAAGAATCTGGAAGCTCAAAACCTGGACAATCAACGAACCAAGCTTGCATAGTATCATAGCGAATCGTTTCAGTCTTTTTTGTTGCATGTGCTTGGTCAGCAACTAGACCGACATTGCTCTTGGTTAACGTTCTGATCAAAGTTGTTTTACCAGAATTGGTATGACCAGTTACTGCAATAACAGTTTTTTCGGTATTATTCATAAGGTTTTTCTATTCAATCAACTAACATTGTCTTTCATCTACATACTCAATGGGAACAAATTCCAATCCTTTGTAAGCTGAATCACATGTTGATTGTATTACTTTGACTGCCGCTCCTGGTGGCTCTGTGCGGTTACCATCTGGTTTGAATTTGACTGTCCCAGTTACACCTGAGTAACTAAAATTTTTATTCCTTAAGGCTTCTTGTAACTTGATTCGATTGGGGTTTGGTAAAGTCTCTAGAGCCTTAGCGATGGTCATGATGGCATCGTATGCAGTGGCTGTTCTCAAGCTTACCTGAGTTGTTTTCCATAGTTTTGAAGCTTGCTGGCAAAAGGCTTCTCCCTCAGGAGTATCTACGCACCCTTCCAAGCGATGCCAATCAGAATAAGCTATAAACTTTGATAATACACTTTCACTCTCTTTAGATAGGCCTTCTAAAGTCTGAGGATGGTATAATGAGGACGATCCTCCAATCAATAGCCGACCCTGATTAGATTTAATCAAATCTATTGCGTTAGGAAGTGCCTCACGTGTAGTTCCCCCGTCAGGAACTACAAAAATCCCATTTACTTTATTTTGTTGAGCGTACTCAATTATTTGTCCTGCATCAAACGATGGATTGGAGAGATCGTTGGGTTCTAAATTAATAAACTTCCCTTTTTCTCGCACACGCTTTTCAATAACGGATTTAAACGAATTGCTATAATTATCAGGGTGGCTATAAACAACCCCAGCTGTTTTTTCAAGACCTTTTTTTACCAACTCATCAAGTAATAAATCAACCAAGTATTTAGCTGCATGATTATGATTAGAAATAATTCTAAAAAAGAAGCACTGTTTCTGCTTAATACAGAAATCTGTCAAAGACTCTGAGCTACTGATTGGAGCAACTATAACTAGTCTATGTTTTTGATAAACCTCCTCCAAGGCTTTAAGGGTAATTCCACTATCAGAATGGCCAACTACAGCTATGATCTCACTTTGAGAAGCTATTTGATTTGCCATATCCTTAGCGTGAGCGACATCATTATGATCATCGGCAATCAAGATCCTCAGCGGTCTACCATTGATCTTAGCTTCGGAGTTATTGATCTTGTGTTGAGCTTGAGCAATTCCTCGAAGTATCTCTTTGGCTGTATCTTCGTCTACTCTGATAGGAATTCCAACCGCAATAGTATAGGGCTTTATATTGGTATTTGTCTTAAGTTTAGCATTATTCCAGTAAATTAGAGTTTCTGGATCTCTATCTTCTATTTCCCAGGAAACTTTAAAAAAGTTTGAAGCTTCTAGGTAGTTTCGGTCACGATAGGCTTTAATGCCATCAGCTTTATTCTTCGGTTGGAAACCAAACAATAGACTCTCTTCACCACAACTTATATTATCGTCAATATTAATTGGACAAGTTTCAGGCTTAACAATTATTCTAAGAGTTTTAATACCTGCTGTCGATAAATAAATAAAAATAATTAAAGAAACGAAAATTAGTCCAGTATATATTGGATTAGAAAATATTTTTTTCCTAAATATAACAATACTTCTCTTAAACTGATTATTGTCATTTGTAGGGATTTTAGACTTAGAATCAAGGAGTGGTTTTAAGTCATTCAATATGTCTTTAGCTGACTGATAGCGAGCTTGGGGCTCATAAAGAATCATTTCGTCTAAAATCTTGGCAAAATCATCGCTAATCTGTAAAGGGCTTTTCCCAGGAACGTGATAACGCCATATAGTTTCTTTAGTAGATTGGTGACTAATCAGCTGAGGATTAATCTGAGATCTGATCATCTCAATACAAACAACTCCCAAAGCATATAGATCGTCTCGATACCTGTCTTTATTCCCTTTGGGTGGCTTGTAACGATCATTATATTTGTCTAGAGCAATAGACACCTTGCCAGAAACTATCTGTAGTCCACCGATTTCGTTTAAATCTCCAATATCAAGAAGAGTTAGTTGATCGTCTCCTGAATATATTAGGTTAGAAGCCCTAATATTACCCTGAGCTATTTTTTGTTTATGTAATTGAACTAAAATCTCTAGAGATTTCCTGAGAATTATCTTAACTGTTTCCTCCTGGAAAGACTTTCCATTTTTAATCTCTGCCTCAATAGTATTATCTTGTATATAATCTCGAAGTATATAGAAACTATTGCCTTGGCGAAACTGATACTTAATATTTGCGATACCGTTAATTTTTAAAGCCCTTATCTCTTGGACACGTTCACTGAAAAGCCTTTCAGCTTCTTCCATTACCTCTGGTTCTTCAGAAAGAGGCTTATATTCTTTTGCTATATAGTAACAAGGTTGTGCCGCTGCACTATCATCATTTACCTTATAGGTTCTACAGTAGATTGAAGTTTTATATTCTTGAAGAATACGATAGCTATGTGATATATATTGATCAGCCATTAGTCGATTATTATCAATAAACAATAAGCGTTTACCTTAGTGCCGAATTTAAACAATCGTACTTACAGATATTATGATGTGAATCTACAGCATTAATCGACGTAGACCTAGTCAGATTATTCGATTGGTTCAGTATTATTCCATGAATATAGTGAATTGTAAAGATTAAGATTAGCCTCAGAATTACCTCAAGCAAGATACTGTTGACAATATCAAAATTTAGGCTCTCTAAGGTATAGCTCTAATAAACTAGTATATAATAATTGCTACAATTTTTTGCTAAGCAAAGCTTGTAGGGGAAAAAGGGAATTTTTATAAAAATGTATAACAATACATTACACTCGATATCTTCTCTTGAAGAATAGTTTCGAGTGTGA
>NZ_JAAHGN010000274.1:0-7766 GCF_010672485.1 Moorena sp. SIO2C4
TCTCAATCCTCAAAGCTCAATGCTTATTCGTCTAGGAAGTTGGAAATTGCCATTTCAATGGTAGCTTCGAGGGAACATTCCAATTCACTAGACTTTTCATTGAGTGCAACTTTGATGTAGTCAGGCAAATACTTGACAAGCTGAGCGATCGCTTCTGGGGAAAGGTGTTGGGTAGTGAAGGTTTGATTCATAAGACTAGGGTTGGTTAAACCAGTTGTCATTTTTATATTTATCTTTATCCTAGTCTTTCTTAGTATACTATTCCTTGGTTCAGTAACGCCCATTTACGGCATTGCTTAATAATGGAATGATTTGAAGAGTTTTTAGGTGCGCTTGACCCATTAAGAATTTAATTCGCGTGATTGTCGCAGCTGTGGAATGGGCATCAGGCGTGGAATGGGCATCTTGCCCGTTTCATTAAGGGCTAGGGCTTTGCGATCGCACTAAGATAATCAATACTCGATTTGATCGATTGACCAGCATTTTAAAGGACTCTTACCGATCAGCATAAATCTGTAATTGGGATAGAAATCATACCAATTCGCGATCGCTAATTCCCCTCCATTCCGAAAAAGCGATGCTCCAAAAGAGCCGCTAAAAGCGAACGCACTTTCTTCTGGTGTTATCTTTTTATGCCAAATAAGGTATACTGTTTGGTGAGGTAAGGTAATGACAGATAAAGTAATTTACTGGGTTGGCTCTTCTAGAGAAGAATTATCGGATCTTCCCTTGGAAGCACGGCGGAAGGCTGGTTTTCAATTGAGAGCTATCCAAAGGGGTCAAAAACCTACAGATTATAAGCCGATGCCCACAATTGGCAAGGGAGTTGAAGAGATTCGCATTTGGACCGGAGAAGCCTATCGGATTTTATATGTCGCTAGATTTGAAGAGGCAATTTATGTGCTTCATGTTTTCCATAAAAAAACACAGAAGACCTCCAAAGGAGATATTCAACTAGGACAGAAGCGTTATCAGGAGATGGTTCAGTTTAGAAAGGAACAAAAGGATAAACATAAAAATGACTGATGAAAAAACCGTCAATGTCGTGTTAGGGGACGACAATGTATTTAAAGATTTGGGATTTGAGGCAGAAGAAGCAATGAATCTCAAGGTAAGAGCGGATCTGATCTTAGATTTGCGTTCCTATATTCAGGAGCGGGGATGGACTCAAAATGAAGCAGCAGAGTTTTTGGGAGAAACCCAACCGAGGATTAGTAATTTAATGAATGGTGAAATTAGTCGATTCAGTGTGGATAAGTTGATTAATTTGCTAGGAAAAATAGGGATGGAAGTGAAGGTAGAAGTCTTCCCGAAAGTTTGATAGTTGTAAGCTATCAGCTATCAGCTTTCAGCTTTCAGCTTTCAGCTTTCAGCTTTCAGCTTTCAGCTTTCAGCTTTCAGACATCAGCTTAAGCGCTACGCGCACGCTTCGCGAACAGCTATCAGACATCAGCTTTCAGCTAAAGGCTGACGGCTGACGGCTTAATGCTTACAGTAAGGTAATTGAGCAATGGATAGATTAAAGCATTATCGGGAAATTGTCCAGGAAGTTTTAAGAGACTATCATCATATCAATCAAAAATCTGGTTCTACCACTGAAAGTGCTTTAGGGTTTGATGAGGTACAGGATCAGTATCTTTTGCTGCTGATGGGTTGGTGGAAAGATGAACGGATTAAGAGTGTTATGATTCATATCCGTTTGAAGGATGACAAGATTTGGATTGAGGAAGATTGGACTGAGGATGGGGTGGCGACAGATTTGTTACAGAAAGGGATACCACGAGAGGAGATTGTTTTAGGATTTCATCCACCCCATCTGAGACAATATACTGAATTTGCAATCGCATAGGTCACGGGGGGCGCGATTGACCGTAGGTCACGCGGGGCGCGTTCGCATTAGACAAAACAGTTTCAAGCTATTAACATTAAATTATCAAATAATTTATTAAAACTATCATGTTTAGTCTGAGTGACATCCATCCACTCTCAGAATTCCAACGGGGCGCTAAAGCCTTTATCGCAAGGCTCAAAGAAACTAAAGCACCAATGGTTCTGACTGTTAATGGCAAAGCTGCTGCAGTTGTTCAAGATGCTGAAAGCTATCAGCAACTTCTCGATCGGATGGAATTGCTTGAGTCTATTGCAGGCATCAGAAAGAGTATTGAGGAGTTTGAGCAAGGACAAGGTATTCCGTTAAAGGAAGCATTTCAGCAGCTCCAGGAAAAATATGGCCTACCAGATTGAAATCTCTCCTACTGCAGTGGCAGATATTGAAAGTATTTTTATTTGGATAAAGGAGGATTCAGCAGAACGAGCTTATCGCTGGGTAAGAGGATGTTATGAAGTGATGTTGACCCTGGAAAACTTTCCGAGGCGTTGCTCACTAGCCCTCGAAAGTAAGTATATGGGTATTGAGGTGCGCCAACTTCTCTATAAAAAGCAATTCTATATTTTATTCACGGTGAGTGAAGCAGTCGAAGAACAGGAAGGAATTGTCCGCATTCATCGTGTTCGCCGTGGTTCTCAACAAAGGATCGAAAGTATAGATCAACTTTTAGGTGATGATCCAGAAATCTAAAGCACTTTTATTAAGCTATTGAATAGAGTGAGTGCTGGGTTCGAGATCCGAGCAACTACCAAGGTCGAAATTTCTGAAGTAACGCACTATAAAAGATCGGCGATTAGCGGAAAGGGCGAGGGATTTGCGATGCTCCAAAAGAGCTGCTAAAAGCGATTGACCTACGGTCACGCTACGCGAACGCACTATGCTAATAGACCAGCAATCGCGCTAAGATAAGCTAAGGTAAGGTCCACTAATGCTACTGCCAATGGAAGTTCTAAAACTGACCACTAAGACTGATGAATCGGGTTGTTTGAATCTTAATATTCCAACCCAGTTAAGGGCAGTTGAGGTTAACGTTGTCCTTGTTTTAGATCCAGTTTCATCAGTTGATAAGCAGGAATTAAACTATGATTTTTCAGATTTGGTGGGGCGATTAACCTTTGGGGGAGATGCGGTAGCAATGCAAAGGAATCTAAGGGATGAGTGGTAATCGCTATTTCCTAGATACAAATGCAATTGTGGCTCTACTGCAAGGAAATGCTAAAGTAATTCAATTATTACAAAATGCTGACTGGATCTGGATTTCAGTCATTAGCCAAATTGAGTTTCTGGCTTTTTCTGGGCTAGCCGAAAGCGACCGCCAACTTTTTAAACAGTTTCTTCAGCGAGTAGAGGTGATCGGTTTAGTGTCGATTGACACTGGGTTGATTGAGAAAATTATCGAAATTCGCCAGCAATATAGGTTGAAATTGCCCGATGCTATAATTGCAGCGATGGCTATACAAAATTAGGCCAGTTTGGTGACAGCTGATCAAGAATTTGCCAAGGTAACGGTTTTAAGAGTAATTAATTGGTAGCGATCGCCCTATAGTCATGATTAGCATGGGTTAAGCGCTTGTTTGCTCAAGATTTAGACTATAATGAGTCGAGAATTTAATGTAATTATCGAGCGCGATGCTGATGGCTACTTTGTAGCTTCTGTTCCCAGTCTTAAAGGGTGTCATACCCAAGCAAAATCTTTAGATGAATTGATGGAGCGTATTCGAGAAGCAATAGGCCGTAGGCCACGCTACGCGAACACCCTTTGTTTTAAATTTGAAGAAAATGTAGAAGATTCCCTTCACTTCGTTATATCGTTATCCTCTTGCCTCTTGCCTTTTTCGTCAATAAGTGTGTTTAGAACCCAGATACAAAAGCGCTGATAGCTGATAGCTGATAGCTGAAGGCTTACTCCTCAATCCCAGATCTGATCCATCTGGAGCACAAACCCAGGTAAAACTGGCTCACCACTCACCGTCGCTGGATTATCCAGCTGTTCAACTTCCGCCCCAAGACGATATACATAAACTTGGCGCTGATCTGGGTCAATCAGCCAACCGAGCAAAGTCCCATTTGACCTATACTCTGCCATTTTGTCTTGCAAGTTTTGCAGGCGATCACTCCCAGAACGTAGCTCAATCACAAAATCAGGGCATAGGGGTACAAACTTCTTTCGTTGTTCTTTAGTTAGGGATTCCCACCTCTCAAGCTTGACCCAAGCAACATCAGGAGAACGATTTGCTCCATTGGGAAGTATAAAGCCAGTAGAAGAATCAAAACCTTTCCCTGTACCATCTTGGCATACCCAAATGCCAAACTGAACAATCAAATCAAAATTGCGACTGCCAGTTTCCCCTCCTGTAGGAGTCATAATAATCAGCCTTCCATCTTGCTCCCGTTCGATTCGTAACTCCCGATTGAGCTGACAAAAAGCAAAGAATTCCTCATCACTCATATCAAAAGCCGGACGAGTCTTGAGCTCTAAGGGCGTTGCTAGTTGTGGTGTGATCGATCCAGTCATAATTATCAGGCGCGATTTGCCTTCCGCAACCCTACCGCAAGCACACAGTGATTCTATTTTAGAGCTTATTGCTTTACCTCGGCATTAGCCCATTGTCGATGCCAATAATTGATTGTAAGTATTAACCTATCAGCGTGTTGCGTATCAGCTAATGCGCTACGCGCACGCTACGCGAAAAGCTTTTGAATAGAACAGGTAAGCATTGGAATAATGCTGAGTTACGTCAGCACCTCAAGTAGTGTGAGCTAAAAGCTGAAGGCTGAAGGCTGACGGCTGACGGCTGAATGCTTACCAAGAGTTTAGATCAATTCGCGATCAGCTCCATAGCTGCCCATGTCATCCAACCTCGACCCAAAGAATAGAAACGTTAAACTAGAAACGCTGCTTTCCCATCTGCCACTATGCCATCTACCAGTCAACCCCTGAACTATCCCAAAAGCCGCAAAGCCGACCAAGTCGATGATTACCACGGTACTCTAGTTGCTGACCCTTACCGCTGGCTAGAAGACCCAGATTCAGAGGAAACAAAGGCTTGGGTAGAAGCACAGAATCAAGTCACCTTTGGTTATCTCAGCGAAATACCAACACGGGAAACACTTAAGCAGCGCATCACCAAGCTATGGAATTACGAGAAATATAGCACTCCCTTTAAAAAAGGCGATCGCTACTTTTATTTCAAAAACGATGGTCTCCAGAACCAAAGTGTTCTCTACACCTTGACCTCCCTCGATGCTGAACCAACCCTATTACTTGACCCCAACACCCTTTCAGAAGATGGTACCGTTGCCCTATCAGGTTTAGCCTTTAGTAAAGATGGCAAGCTGCTGGCCTATGGTCTGTCTAGGTCTGGTTCTGACTGGCAAGAGTGGCAAGTGCGGGAGGTGGAAACCGGTCTTGACCTCTCGGATCAGATTAAGTGGGTGAAGTTTTCTGGGGCATCTTGGACTGACGACAATCAAGGTTTCTTCTATAGCCGCTTCGATGAACCCAATGAAGCCACTAAGTTAGAAGACCTCAATTATTATCAAAAGCTCTATTACCATAAGCTGGGAACACCCCAGTCAGAGGATAGTCTGATTTATGAGCGCCCTGACCAGAAAGAATGGGGTTTCAGTGGTCAAGTCACTGAAGATGGTAATTATCTGATCATTACAGTCTTCCTCGGTACTGACCCAAAGAATCTGGTGTTTTATAAAAATTTGCAAGACCCAGATTCCCCGGTTGTGGAACTCATTAACGAATTTGATGCCAGCTATAGCTTCATCGGCAATGATCAATCAGTATTTTGGTTCCGCACAGACTTAGATGCCCCTCGCAGTCGAGTCATTGCCATAGATACTAATCATCCTGATCAGGCACAGTGGCAAGAAGTAATTCCCCAAGCCGATGAAACCCTAGAAGGTGTAAGCTTACTCAACAACCAATTTGTGGCGGATTACCTCAAAGATGCTCACTCCTCCATCAAAATTTTTGACCTAGATGGTTCCTTTGTGCGGGAAGTGGAATTACCTGGTATTGGTTCGGTTGGTGGTTTCAATGGGTTACGTTATGATACTGAAACCTTCTACAGCTATACCAGCTTCACCACCCCTGCAACCATCTATCGCTACGACATGGTAAGTGGGGAAAGTACCATTTTCCGGCAGCCCCAGGTAGACTTTAATCCCGATGACTACGAGACCAAACAAGTTTTCTACCCTAGCAAAGATGGCACCCAAGTGCCTATGTTTATCACCCACAAGAAGGGATTGCAGTTAGATAGCAACAACCCCACTTACCTCTATGGCTACGGCGGCTTTAATATCTCCATAACCCCCAATTTCTCCATTAGCAATCTGGTATGGATGGAAATGGGAGGTGTTTATGCTGTTGCCAATCTCCGTGGTGGCGGTGAGTATGGGGAAGATTGGCACCAATCTGGGACAAAACTCAACAAGCAAAATGTATTTGATGATTTCATAGCAGCGGCGGAGTGGCTAATTGGTGCTCAGTACACCTCACCACAAAAACTTGCGATCGCAGGCGGTAGCAATGGGGGATTATTGGTCGGTGCTTGCATGACTCAGCGTCCAGACTTATTCGGTGCAGCCCTACCAGCAGTGGGAGTACTGGATATGTTGCGCTTCCATAAGTTTACTATTGGTTGGGCCTGGTGTTCCGACTACGGTTCCCCAGATAACCCAGAAGAATTTAAAGCCCTTTACGCCTATTCCCCATTACACAATCTCAAACCAGGAACCGCTTATCCCCCTACCCTGATTACCACCGCTGACCATGATGACCGGGTTGTCCCTGCCCATAGTTTCAAATTTGCCGCAGCCTTGCAGGAGGCCCATGAAGGGGAACAACCAGTGTTAATTCGGATTGAGACCAAAGCAGGGCATGGTGCAGGCAAGCCCACCAGTAAGATAATTGAGGAGATTGCTGATAAGTGGGCGTTCTTAGTCAGAAGGCTAGAGGTAGAGGTTTAAAGAGTAAACAGACCATAACTTGCCTAGGATTTTCAGGCTAGGATTTAGGACACAGTTCACGATAAGATATAGCGATCAGTGTAGGAATTGTGATAATTTTTTTCCCCTGTTCCCTACTCCCTACTCCCTGTTCCCCTCCTGGGAGGGGTTAGGGGTGGGTTCCTGTTCCCTTTGCTGCTCTTTTTGACAAGACTGCTGGTTACTCATGGACTTATCTGCTATTTTAAACGTTGCCCTTGGCTTATTTTTTGTCTACCTGATCACCAGTCTGTTAGCCTCTGAAATCCAAGAATATCTCGCTAGCGTTTTACAATGGCGAGCTAAACACTTACAGAGGGCTATCGAAAATTTAATTAATGGTGGGATTCAGTTACGAAATATAACCCTGAAAGATGTGGTCGATGAGTCAGATGGAGAATCAGTTAACGTAACCGTTGATCAGATTAACAATTTAAAAAAGACCAAACGGCTTTTAAAGAAACTCTATCAAAATCCGTTGCTTAAATCAGTTAATCACGAAGCCAAAGACCTAGATAACAAAAATGAATTAAAGTCAAACTCTAACTCAACGGTTAGTGGACCTTCCTATATTCCATCAGATACCTTTGCCACCGCTTTAATCATGATCATTGTTCAGCAGGCATCAACCTTCAAAAATAATGCCGAGATTACTCTGGACAATTTTAAAACAGCCCTTGAAGAAGATAAGATCAAAAATTTACTTCCTGAAGACTTAAAGATAACTCTTTTAACCCTGATTGATAAAGCGAAATTTGAATACTCTGACCGGAACAAAGACCTAAAAAAACTCCAGGAAGAACTGGCGACATGGTTTGACGAATCCATGGCACGAGCTGCCGGGGTATACAAGCGTCAGTCTAAAGCCATATCT
>NZ_JAAHGN010000275.1:0-7720 GCF_010672485.1 Moorena sp. SIO2C4
TCGCCCTTCGGACGAGGGGTTCGTGGGTCGGTTCTCTCCAAAATCAATCATGAACGGCTTATAGCTGATCAGCCTTGGGCTTAATGCTTACAATAATACTGGATTTGATGAATGAGATTTTATCTAGTTAACCGTACTTTTGGGTGATAGTTTTAAACCCAAGACTTGAGTGTATGCTCCCCTGGCTTGGGTAACACCAATGGTGCGTTGAGCAGACTCAATCATAGGACGGCGTAAGCTTACTACAATAAATTGCGCAAGTTTAGCCTGTTGTTTGATCATTTTAGCTAATCGCTGGACATTTGCCCCGTCCAAAAACATATCGACTTCATCAAAAGCATAAAATGGCGAGGGACGGTAGCGTTGTAGGGCAAAGATAAAGCTAAGGGCTGTGAGGGATTTTTCTCCTCCTGACATAGATGCTAGCCGCCGCACCGGTTTACCTTTGGGGTGCGCCACCAGGTTTAGTCCACCGCTAAAGGGGTCCTCTGGATCATCGAGTTGTAAATAACCATCCCCATCGGAGAGTTCAGCAAAGATGGCTTGGAAATTTTCATTGACTGCATCAAAGGCTTCTTTGAAAGCACGGTATCTCAAGGTGGTAAAGTTTTCTATCCTTAGCAACAGTTCAGTCCGTTCACCAGCTATGGTTTCCAGTTTCTCAGACAGTTCCTGGAGGCGAGTTTGAGTTCGGTCATATTCTTCTAAGGCCAGCATATTCACGGGTTCCATAGCCTGTAGACGTTTCTGTCCGTTGCGCAGTTCCTTTTGTAGTTGTTCTAGTTGAGCAGCTAGGGAGTCCAAGGTAATTACCTCTGAGCTTTTTTTATCACTAGAGGGGGAATTTTTTTTGACAATTTGAGGTATTTCTGGTATTGGGTCTGGTAATTCAGCAGCTTGGTCTTGGAGTTGAGTTTGGAGACTAGCAAGTTTTTCTGCTCTAGCAGACTGGGTTTCTTGGAGTTTTTGCTGTTGCCAAGAGGTTTCTTGGTGTTGTTGGCGCAGTCTCTGTAGGTGTTGCTCGGTGCGATCGCGTTTTTGTTTCTGTTGCCCCAATTTCTCCTCTAACTGGCTTAAGGCAACTGTCGTTTCGGTAATTTGCTTGGTGAGTGTTTCTAACTGAGTGTTAATTGCTGATTGCTGCTGTTGCCAAGATTCGATTTGGGTTTGATAGTCTGCTATTTTGCGGTGGCCTTCGGTAAGTTTATCCCTGAGGCGCTGCTGCTGATTCTCTTTCTGTTGTAGCTGTTTCTCGGTATTTCTCAAGGCTTGTTCACACTCGCGCAACTGAGCTTCTTGGGTTTTAATGGTGTTCTGAATCTGTTGCCACTCGTTATGTGTTTGAGACTCTTCGAGTTGAGCCAGTTGTTGCCTTAAGTCGGCAAGTTGGGATTCTTGTTGGGGTAACTCTATCGCTATGGTCTCTAGCCGTTGAGTAGCAGCGGAGAGTTCTTGGTTGTTTTTAGCCAGAAGCGATCGCATTTGGGCTTGATTGGTCTGAGATTGCTCAATCTCTCTTTGTAACTGTTCCAAACGTAATTTGGTTTCCGAGTGTTTTGCTCTAGTTTCTGTCAATTCCTGGGTAATTTGTTTCACCGAAGCAGATTCGGTAGTAATCAATGCCTCACAATGGTTTAAAACCTGTTCAATTTCCGCTAATCGGGTTCGCAAGCTACGGATTTCAGAGGACTCCATAGTGTCACTGGTACCAAAGTGCAATCCCGAACGGTGACTGCTGCTACCACCAGTCATGGCACCGCTTATTTCCAAGATTTCCCCATCTAGGGTAACGATGCGGTGTTTACCCAAGTAGGTACGGGCATCATTGAGAGTTTCAAAGACTACCGTAGACCCAAATACATAGGCAAAGACTTTTTGGTAACGGGGGTCGCAATCAATTAGCCTAATGGCGTAGTCAACAAAGCCCTTAGCATATCGTAGCACAACCGTTTCGCTAAATTGCCTAGGTTGGATTTTGTTCAGAGGTAAGAAGGTCGCTCTTCCCGCGCGTTTTTGTTTGAGGAGTTCGATCCCAGCCGCTGCTACCCTATCATCTTCTACCACTAAATTCCCGAGGCGTGCGCCAGCGGCAATTTCTAGGGCTAGCTGATAGCGGGGTTCAACTCTACCCAATTGGGCGACTAATCCACACACTCCTAGTATACTACTTTCTAGGATAACTTTAGTAGCATAGGTCCCTTGGGCTTCTTGTTGAGCTTGGGCTTGGGCTTCTAGTTTATCGAGTTGCCGTTGTTTTTGCCGTTGTTCCCCCAGCAGGCGAGTTTGGGTTTGTTGTTGGAGTTGTAGTTGTTGTTCGGTATTCCCTAAGGATTGGGCGAGGGACTGGACTTGTTGGGAATAAGTGGTTAATTGGGTGTCTAATGCCACAGCTTGGGTTTGCTTGGTGGCGATTTCTGGTTCTAAGGTTTGCAGTTGCTGGGTTTGGTCTTCGATTTGCCGATTTAGCTGATTCTGACGCTCTTGGAGTTGAGCTTGCTCTGTCCTTTGGGGGTTGATGGTTTTGAGTAGGGTGTCGATGTGCTTGGTGAGGGTGGTTTGTTGTTGTACCCAGGCATCACTAGCGGCTGCGATCGCATTGGCTTGTTCTCGGCTTTGGTTGAGAGCAGCTTGGGCCTCATCCCGTGCGACTTGTAAGGAGGTTTTAGACAAGGTCTCTAGATCATTTTTTTCTGCGATCAACTGTTGCAGGGTTTGCTCGACTTGTTGAATTGTCTCTTGTGTACGTTGGAGATTGACAGCGGCATTTTGTAGGTTCTCAGTTAGTTCCTGCTGTCGGGTTTGTAATTGACGTTGTTCAGCTTGTTGAGTGGCAAGGGTGGATGCGATCGCAATTTGCTCTTCTTCTCCTAAGGCTTTGACCCGAGCATTGAGTTGGTCAAGTTCAGTGGTAGTTTGGTTGATTTGTTCCTCAATGCTAGTAATTTGAGCAATAAGCTGCGCTTTTTTCGTATTAGCAGCATCAATCTGCTGTTGGAGTTGGGATACTTGCTTCTGGAGCAATCGCCATTTTATAACAATTTCCCACTGTTGCTTTTGTTGGAGTTCAGCACGGAGTTTTTGATATTTCTCGGCTTTTGCACGGTCAGCAGCTAAGCGATCGCGTTGAGCCGTCAGTTCTTGTTCAATAATTCGGCAGCGTTCTTCTCGCTCTTTGACAGTGGCGAGGGTTTGTTTAGTTTGGGTAATTTTGCGGTCAAAGGCAGCAACTCCAGCTAATTCGTCAATAATCTCCCGCCTTTCTCGGGATTTCATTGAAATAATGCTAGTGACGTCTCCTTGCTGGACAACATTGTAACCTTCTGGGTAAACCCGCAAGCGATTGAGTTGTTCATGAAGTGCAGTAACAGTACAGGGTTCACCATTGATATAGTACTGGGAACTGTAATTACCTTGTTTAGTGACTCGCAGCCGTCGAGTCACACTCCATTCTAGATCAGTTGACGGTTGAAGGTTATTGGGTTGAAGGTTATTGGGTTGAAGGTTATTGGGTTGAAGGTTATCTGGTTGAAGGTTATTGGGTTGAAGGTTATTGGGTTGAAGGTTATCTGGTTGAAGGTTATTTGGTTGAAGGTTATTGGGTTGAAGGTTATTGGGTTGAAGGTTATCTGGTTGAAGGTTATTCGGTTGAAGGTTATCTGGTTGAAGGTTATTGGGTTGAAGGTTATTGGGTTGAAGGTTATTTTCTGAACCTTGGCCTTTCGGCCACGCTTCGCGAACAACCTGTAACTTGCTAACCTGTAACGGTTCGTCTAACTCTTTAAGCTGTAACTCGTCATAGTTATTGAAGTCAGATAAGTCAAAGGTAACTGTGACACTGGCTTCGACAGTGCCTCGATGTTCTTTATTGTGGTTAACTAAATCAGGAAGGCGTTCAGCTCGCATTCCTTTGGAACTGGCGATACCAAGACAAAATAGAAGAGCATCAAGGATGTTGGATTTGCCTGACCCGTTTGGCCCAGAAATTACGGTAAATCCTTCCAGGAGGGGGATTTTTGTGGTGCCGCCGAAGGATTTGAACCGCGAGAGTTCCACTCGCTTGATGTGTACCATAGGCGTTTCATCGGTTGAGGTTAACCGGGTCGTCACACAGAGTGTGCGTAGTGAACACATTGCTGATCAGCGTAGCATGGGCAATAGGCAGATGGCGCTACGAATGGGTTAAAAGATGTAAATGGGTTAACAGGTGGAACGGATGGGGGATGGAGGGGGGACAGTGTGGGGCTGCAATTAAAATGCTATATACTATATCAAAAAAAACTAATCACCAATAACGAATGACTAGGGACTAATCACCAATGAGTTAACAACTAATAGCTTAACTATTAGTTTAGTATGTCATGGCCGTGAAACAAGCTATATAATCACCGGAGAACCCATTGGTAATACTTGCGTCGTGATTGCAATCTATCCAGGCAGCTTCGATCCCATTACCCTAGGACACCTTGACATCATCCAGCGTGGCTGTAGACTCTTTGATAAGGTGATTGTGACGGTGCTGCGCAATCCAAATAAATCTCCCTTGTTTACAGTGCTTGAGCGAGTCGAGCAGATTCAACTTTGCACCCAACACTTACCTAATGTGGAAGTGGACAGTTTTACTGGTTTAACTGTGGAATATGCCAAACTGAAGAAAGCTCAAGTACTGTTGCGAGGGTTAAGGGTGCTTTCTGACTTTGAGAAGGAACTCCAGATGGCTCATACCAATCATACCCTCTGGGATGAAATCGAAACGGTTTTTCTCGCCACCTCTAACGAATATAGTTTCTTGAGTAGTAGCGTAGTCAAAGAGATTGCCAAATTTGGCGGCTCCGTCGATCATCTTGTCCCCCAACAGGTTGCCTTAGATATATACCGATGTTACGCCAAGAATCATCCCGGTACGACCCACCCGAGCAAAACAAACCCCCAAACCCGACTGAATCCTTTAATCCTGGATCAGGAGACATAGATATTCAGGGGCAATTTAACTATATCGAGGACATAATCTTCGATAGCCCCCACATACCCTTTACCCGGCGCACCCTGATTGATGAAGAACTGTTGCTGGCTCAACTCGACTTGGTGCGGGAAAATTTGCCCTTAGCTTTTCAACAAGCTACTAGAATCATTGAGGAACACGATGCAATTATCCAGCAAGCTGAACAGTATGCTCAAGAAATCATTGAGACAGCTCAGCGGCGTGCTGAAATGATCTTAGATGAACTCGGTATTATTCAGCAAGCGGAACACGAAGCCCAACAAATCAGCCAACAAGTTCAAAAAGAGTGTGAGGCGATGCACAAGCAAACGGCATCGGAGCTTGAGCAGATGCGCCGCAAAGCCCAGCAGGAACTGGAGCAAATGCGCCAAATGACCCTAGCGGAGTGTGAGGAAATTCAAAATGGGGCAGATGCCTACGCTGACGGAGTGCTCTACAATATTGAGCAGCACCTCAGTGACATGCTTAGAGTAATTCGCAACGGACGTCAGCAACTCAATGGTCCTGTCAAAGCCCAAAACTCTGGCAAAAAAGACAATGGTAAGAAAGACAATAGTAAGAAAGACAATGGTAAGGGGGGTTCACGCTCACTTAAAATCCCATCGAAGTCAAAAAAAGGATGAACGATTAAGGATTAAGGATTAAATAAGAACTATTTAATTTATAAGTTGTTAACCTTATTGGTTGTTAAAGATTTTTAAAGAGCTAGCAGCCACATAAACCATCCACGGAGGAGCCGTGATAGTTTATGTGTCACGTGCGGTTTTAATGCGTTGCTGAATCAAAAAATGGTTTTATAAAAATAAAACCATGAAATGCCCTAAATGTCATAGCAATAAAACTCATAAATATGGTCATCAAAGAGGAAAACAAAGATATAAAGGCAAGGAATGTGGACGACAATTTCTAGAGGTTAAAAGTGAGCGTGGTTACGATAAAAAGATTAAATTGCTGTGCCTAAAAATGTATCTAAGCGATGCAGCGCGGTCATGGCGAGGCAGTGCCTTCACGCGGGGGTTCCCCCCGGAGACTAAACCTGATTACGTTGAGCCTTTATGGTTGGTAGGCTATGCAGAAAAGGGGTAAAACTTATTGATTAAGGCGAGCCTGTCTTACGGTAAATTCAAACCATGATCAACTGCCGTTGTTTCCCCCACTCGCGCTTTGCATCAAGACAATGTTGGAATTATCAATTAGGCTTCTTATTTATTATTTAAAATATCATAAAATCCCCCTTTCAGGTGAAACCATTTCATGATTCAGCAACGCCCCTTAATTAATGAGTTTTAAACTTTTTCTGCATAGCCTGCCAACTGTAAAGGCTCCACTCTCCTTACGGTAACTTCAAGACGCCCACCTTTCAGGTAGGGCGCGGGGCTGCCGCCATTAAGCTCAAACCCCGTTAGGTAGAAGTCTGTCATCCTTCTCATTCAAAGTAAAGAAATGTAAGCGTATAACTTGGAATTAGCCCAATCATGGTAATGTAACTCTATATTTTCAATATTAGACGATATCTGAAAAGTTTTTTGATACTGACTTTTGCCCCCCAAGACCCCCTCGCTCGGGGAACCAACGGGGGCTTGGATGTAGCAAATGAGACTTCTCAGACAACCTCTTAGGATAATCAAAGAAAAAACTGGAAAGATATAGTGCAACAAAACCTTGGAGCAGATAAAACCTCTCTGGAACTTTCATATAAAGTCTTTAAACCCATGGACCCAGTTACTGCCAAAACAGTGCTTAAAGAAGTCAAGCAAATTTTGGATCAATTTGGTGTGACCTTCTTTCTGCAGCAAGGTACCTGTCTTGGCGCGATCCGAGAACATGGATTCATACCCTGGGATGATGATTTGGATTTGGGTTCTGTGATGGGGATCCACGTAGTCACTAGGGAAGTTATAGAGCCTGTTGTTCGTGCCTTCAGGGAACATGGCTTTTACACCGAAGTTCAACCCTACGATAGCGGCATTGGCGTCACGATGATGAAGTCATTCATCAGGATTGATTGGATGTGCCATAAGATTATCAAAGACTATATCAGGCACCATCCTGGGGTCCTGATTCCTGCCAGACTGGTAACCCAGCTAAAAGCAATCGACTTCCTTGGAGATACTTTCCTCGTTCCCAATCCACCCGAGGAATACTTACAGGCCAAATATGGTATAGAATGGATGACGCCGAAACGTTACGGCTATGAACAAGACATTGTGGATCTAGTCCCAGATCGCCCCACAGGAATGAGCTCAGCTGTTACCAGCTCTCCCAATGAATACAGAGCTAGCCGAGTTCGGATCCTTGATCAAAAAGGCGATCCGGTTCACAACGCTTCGGTTCGGGTGATCGGACAAGGGCAGGCCAGGACAGATGAGTTGGGCTATGCTGTGTTCAATTTGCCACAAGAAGATGCATGGTATGCACTGGTCATTAATTTTGACGGGCATGAAGAGATACTATACCAGGAGCAGATGGCTCAGGGAGTAACTTACGTTTACAGACCCAACCCCTCAAAATCTTCTGGACGGTTCATGGTTTTGTCCCTAGAATAAGCTGTGTGCGGAACCTGCGTCCGCACCTGTCTTGATGCAAAGCGCGAGTGGGGGAAACCACGGCAGTCGCTCATGGGGGAAACCACGGCAGTCGCTCATGGGGGAAACCACGGCAGTCGCTCATGGGGGAAACCACGGCAGTCGCTCATGGGGGAAACCACGGCAGTCGCTCATG
>NZ_JAAHGN010000276.1:0-7714 GCF_010672485.1 Moorena sp. SIO2C4
AAACTTCCTTCTGCAAAAAATCCTCGTATTTCTTTCCTACTCCTTCCGATTCCCGATTCCCGATTCCCGATTCCTGATTCCCGATTCCCGATTCCCTGCTCCCTGCTCCCTCTTCCCTAAACTATAAATCATCAATTGGCGGCTATTATGTCTAATACCTTAAAACCTGGAGCAATTATCAAAGACCGCTATACAATCTTAGGCGATTTAGGTCAAGGAACTTTTGGACGTACCTATCTCGCTGAAGATGCTAATCGCTATCAAGAGCGTTGTGTACTCAAAGAATTTGCTCCCCAACTTCAAAACAACTATGAATTACAAAAAGCTCAAGAATTATTTGAGCGAGAAGCTGGGATGCTATACCAGCTCAGACATAACCAAATTCCTTGTTTTCGAGAGTTACTTAGAACCAGTATTGGTCGTAAAAATTATCTCTTTTTAGTACAAGACTATGTGGAAGGGTTAACCTATCACCAGCTTTTAGTCCAGGGTCAAAAGTTTAGGGAAGCAGATGTGATTAAACTGCTCCAAGACATCTTGCCAGTTTTAGATTATATCCACTCTAAGCAGATCATTCATCGGGATATTTCTCCGGATAATCTGATTAAACGGAATTCTGACAATAAGCCAGTATTAATTGACTTTGGTTGTGTCAAAGAAATGGTAACCACTGCCATTGTCCAATCAACCGGATACGTGATTGGCACTCAAGTGGGAAAGCGGGGTTACTCCCCAGATGAACAGTTACGATATGGCAAAGCTGATGCCACTAGCGACCTTTACGCTTTAGCGGTAACTGCTTTAGTATTGCTAACCGGTAAACAGCCTCTAGACTTTTATGATAGTTATCACGCCACCTGGCTTTGGCAAGAGATAACCATTAGCCCCAGCTTCAAATCGGTCTTGGCTAAAATGCTGGCTAATCTTCCTAAAGAACGGTATCAGTCAGCCCAAGATGTCAGTGAAGCCCTAGAAACCGTAATTCCCCAGCCGGTAAGTAGCCAGCAGCCAACTAAGCTACCAAATAATCTACCAAATCAACAACCAACTAAGCTACCAAATAAACAACCAAATAAACAACCAAATAAACAACCAAATACACTATTTACCCAGATCGCTACCTTAGTGGCTGCTCCTGGTCAAACTATTAAAACAACGTTCACTGCTGTGCTCAATCGCAAACAGCAATCCACTAACCGTGAACTAAGGTTTTTTGGTATTTCTATGTCCATTTCTTTATTAGTAGTGTTTGGAACGGTAGCAGTAGCTAGAGGAGGGTTTCCTACACCAAAATTCCCGAAGATATCCTGGCAATTGCCCTCTATACCATCATTGCCCTCTAAATCATCTGTGAGTAACACCGAGCAGCAACGGCAAAAGCAAATCTATCAGCGTTGCCTAGATTTGAAGATTGAACCAGGGACTTTTTATCAGAAAGTTGATCAATTTTTTTATAGTACATATCCCCAATTAAAGGGAAAGACTCTTTCCGATAAACAAGATGATGTTCAATTCCGGCAAGCTTGGTATCAAATTGCTGAAGAGTTACTGGATAATTTGGAACAAGAGGCTTTTTTGAGTAATTAAGCTGTTAAGCATTTAGATTGGGATACCTAAATTGCTCAAAGGGAACTTCGGATCAGCGGATCTGGGAACGGGGAAAAACCAATTTAAATGCGCATTAGCTTAGATGTTTTGGGGAGAGGGTGGATTGTGTGGGTTTTCTGGGAGCAGAGGGTGTTGGAAAACTATTGCATTGTCGCAATTTAAAGCCAGAACCGATGAGGGTAATGGGAATTATGGGATTTATAAAGGGTATGAGTGGTTAAAAACTATTGCATTGTCGCAATTTAAAGCCAGAACCGATGGCAGTAATGGGAGGAGAGCAGAGGGTGCTGGAAAACTATTGGATTGTCGAAATATATATCAGTTTCCTGCCTGAATCAGTAGTCTAGCAATATAAGGTTGAACGTTTTACCAATCTTCGGGAAAGTCGTCATGGAAGTATATTTCTGAAGCATTTTTATAGGATGCGATCGCATTTTCCTGATTTTCTGTAGTATCTCCTAGTATTCTCTTACGGTAGGCATTACCTAGGTTATATTGAGTCATTGCCCAATCATAGGGCAAGTCTTTTTTGGTATAAACTTCCAAAGTTAGTTGGTATGCAGCAATAGCAAGTTCGATATTCTCAGCCTTGTCCTGGGGGATTTTTTCAAAGTAGGCTGTGCCCAGGTGATTTTGAGTCATTGCCCACTCAATGGCTAAGTCTGATTTATGGTAAACTGACAAGGCTCGTTGGTATGCTTCAATAGCAAGTTCTATATTCTGAGCCCTGTCGTGGCGCATTCTGTTACTTTAGGCAGCACCCAGGTTGTTTTGATTTCTTGTCCACTGGATAGGGAAGTCTGATTTGGTGTGAACTGACAAAGCTAGTTCGTATGCTTCAATCGCAAGTTCTAGATTCTCAATCTTGTCACCACAGATTCTTTCACGGTAGGCAATGCCCAAGTTGTTTTGAGTCATTGCCCACTCGATGGGTAAGTCTTGTTTGGTGTAAACTGACAAGGCTAGTTGGTATGCTTCAATGGCTTTTTCTAGATTCTCAGCCCTGTTGTGGCCGATTCTTTGACAGTAGGCATTGCCCAGGTTGGTTTGAATAGCTGCCCAAATTTCCCGGTTACTCTCACGGGTAAAAACTGTTAGCAGCTGTTCGTAACCAGCCATAGCGATTTCTATGTTATTGGCTTTATTGCCCAGTGGAAAATTCTTGATCAGGTTGCTGAAGTTGCCAATATTTCTAGCAATGCGTTCTGCTGTTTCTGGTTCCGCTTCTGAGAATTTAGCACTAGCCCAGGCTTGAAGGGTATGGATAAAGTTATCATCGAGTTTGTCTAGGTTGGCTTGCAGGAGTGGGTAGACGACTTTGGGGTCGCCATTGCTGTGAGCGATCGCTAGCAATACCTCCATCAAGAATTGGCGATAGTCTTGGGATGAGGGATTAGCTGAGGTAGGGGTTTCTGAGATTTCGTCCATTGTTAGTCGTTTTTTGTTGATCACAAAAAAAGCAAGTCCTTCAAAAGCACCAGGGGGGCTGCCTTAGATCAAGTCAGGTTGAATACCCATCATCAAGAAGATTGATGGAGAGATGGGGCAGATTGTGATTAAGGGTAATTATCAGGACATTATCTGACTACATATATAAAAATGCCTGCTCAGGATATATACCAATAAATCAATAAAAAAAAATCGGTCAAGTTCTGGTTAACCCCAAGTGTTGACCGATTTATATTATGTAAGCTTCCACAAGTACAGCTGAGCTGCACTCAAATCTAAATCACTGTCTTGATGCAGTCGCTCATGGGGGGAACCCCCAAGACCGCGCTGCATCGCTACTGATCAACTATCGAATTAGTCAGCAACTACTCGAAAGTAACTACATACCAACTCATCCTTCATCCTGATATATACCCCTCCACAAAACAATTTTTACCATTCCTGGTCGCCAGGGCGACGCCCTGGCAATTTACTATCCTAGTCTAGGTATAAGTATCGAATCAAAAAAGTCGTAACCTGACCAGATTTTCCGGTAGGCTCGAAAGCGCTCCACTCGTCGGGATAGGCGTATTTAAGGGAATAGATAGCATTAATTGTTTTGCGAACTTGTTTAGGAGAACCGACCAAGATGTGCTTGACTTTTTTAGGTTTACGACCTGGGTTTTCAGGGTTAGTATTTTCATCGGAGTTAGGCGGAAGGTTGTGATTCATCAGTAGTAATTCCTTAAAACTGCTTACCTTATTAATATATACATAAATTAATTTAATGTCAAGGGATTTAGGAATTTTTTTTTATTAATAAATTGAAAATGGCTATAATAATAAATAGGTAATAAATAATAGTAAATAATCAAAATTATAGTGTTTATCGCAGTTATGATGATAGTCTTATTTGACGTTGATCACCTGTCTTGATGCAGCGCATTCCTATTCCCTAAAACCCATTACTCTGTACCTCACCTAATTTAAAATCGCTATAAATAAACCTAGTAAAGGTATAAAACCATGAGATTCATCAGTCCCAAAACTGACTTTGCTTTCAAGAAAATCTTTGGCTCAGATCAGAGTAAGGATATTTTGATTTCCTTTCTCAATGCTATGATATACTCCGGTAATTCCGTCATCCAGGATTTAGAAATTATTGATCCCTATAGCGCCGGAGATGTAGTGGATTTAAAAGACACTTATTTAGATGTTAAGGCAGTATTAGAGGATGGAACGACTGTCATCATCGAGATCCAACTCTGGAATGTGGAAGCTTTCAAGAAGCGAGTGGTTTATAACTTGTGCAAAACCTATGGAAATCAACTGCAATTGGGACAGGGATATTTCGATTTAAATCCAGTCATTGTCTTGATGCAGTCGCTCATGGGGGAAACCCCCAAGACCGCGCTGCATCGCTGCTTTAACTATCACGGATTTTAAGTTATTCCCTTCCAGCGAGAAAGTAATTAGCTGTTTTTACTTTCAAGAGGAAGAAGACCACTTGCCTTATCAGGAGAACGAGTTAAAGCTGGTGTTTGTGGAACTTCCAAAATTTACTAAGCAACTGGAAGATTTAGAAAGTGTGATCGATAAGTGGATATATTTTATTAAAGAAGCGCCCAACTTAGAAATTATTCCTGACAACTTCAGGGAAATACCACAGCTGGAAAAAGCGTTAACTATAGCGAATCAAGCGGGGTTGAGTGTGTCAGAAGTGGAAAAACTCCGCAAACAGGAGATGGTCTTGGAAGACTCGCGAGGTGCATTGAGTTTCGCGAAAAGGCAAGGACGAGAAGAAGGGGAAAGCAATTTACTCTTGCGACTGCTTGAGAGCCGCTTTGGCAAACTAACGATTAATGCCATCGCATTAATCGAAGCCTTGACCAACGAAGATCTAAACCGTTTATCAGAAGCCATCTGGGATTTTCAGACCAGTGAGGACTTACTCAACTGGCTGCAAGAGCACTCTAATTAAAAGTCTCAATTTTTAATAAAATTAATCCTATGGTGGGCAGTGGTTGATAGCAATTGAAAAACTGATCATCTCGAAGCTAAGCACTGCCCACCCTACATCTACATCTACTGGGCTGGTGGGCAGTGCTCAATACCAATTCAAAACCTGATCTACGCTAAGCTCAGCACTGCCCACCCTACATCTACATCTACTGGGCTGGTGGGCAGTGCTCAATACCAATTCAAAACCTGATCTAGGCTAAGCTCAGCACTGCCCACCCTACATCAACTACATTTATAACTTATTTAATCATTCTTGGAATGGTCAAATTCATAAACGTAAAACAGCCGACTTAACCTTTTAAATGAGTAGCCTATGGTTACTAAAAGAATTGCTCCCGCGATCCCTACCCAAAATCCAGTTGGAGGTATCACTTTAAAGGGAGATATAGTCACGGCATCTGCAGTCATTGCCATCTTAAATGCTACAGCTCGGGCATCCATAACTATTCCAATCAATAAACATAGCGCCGCCGCTCCATAACTGATTAGCGTAGCACGATTGATGTTGGTCAGAGCCTTTTGACAAACAACACAATCTTTAGTATGAGTTGACCACACATCGAAAAGCTGCTTTTTATCTAACTCAGCATTGGGAAGTTGGTCATTTATACCTGAATCCCAAGGGATTGTGCCTCCTGCTCTCTTTTTAAACCACTGACGAAAGGTGATTACCATTTTGTCTTGAGGATTCGGAGTATAAACTGCATCGAGCCAGTCTTGCTGTTGTCGTCGAGCCAAGATTTTTTCTTGGTAGTGAAGGAATACTAAGTCTTGATGCAAAAATACTGAAGCCAAGACATGACCCAACCAAATTGGCATTGGTAAGGCAAAAAATCCTAATCCTTCTGGTGTTTTTCCGGCTTCATTCTTGACCAAGACTTGACAACCAATATGACGACACCAGCCAGGACGAGTCGGAATGGCATATAAGGCTAAGATTAATTTTCCCCCATCGTTATAGCTGGTAACAATTCTCATATGACAGGGAGGTTGAAAGTCATGAACTGCTTCGGCTACTGTCTCAACGGTGGGGTTAATAGCAAAGGAAAATCCTTCTTGAGTGGATATCTCCCTAAGACAAGGCATATCATAATACTTGGCATCTTCATAACGACTACCCATAATACCGTGATGGGAAACCGGTACGTGAGCGGGATCAGCAACATTTTCCATGAAAAAGTCCCAGCCATAGGGCAAGTCGCGAATATTCCAAAATAGCTTAACTACTCGATCGGAATCTGATTCTAGCTCGGGAATTAAACGGGGTTTTCTCAACTGACTTTCCTGTTGAGCTTTGCTTCCCGATTCTGGCCATACCCACAGTAAACCTTGGTTTTGCTGAGTTGGATAGGCAACAGCACAGGATTTAGGATTCGAGCAGTTTTTAACTTCAGTCTCCTGGTCTTGGGATTGAGGAATACTGACACAATTTCCTTCAGCATCAAAACGCCAAGCGTGATAAGCACACAATAACGTTCCATCAGGCTCGACACGTCCTTCAGAAAGAGGAGCTAATCGATGGGGACAAAAATCTTCAAAACAACGCCATTGATCAGACCCATCCCGCCATAACACTAGCTCTTTACCGAGTAACTGTATTTTGTGAGGACGAGATGGCGCGAGGAATTCAACAACGGCTACTGGATACCACTGCTTTGTCCATTGGAATGTTTCTTCTTGTTTGAGGTGAACTTTTTTATTTGACTTATCAAGACTGTTGTTCAATTTAGTTGAATTGGCTTTAATAGTCATAAGCAAAGGGAACAGGGAATAGGGAATAGGGAATAGGGAATAGGGATGCGCTGCATCAAGACAGGGAATCAACCTCAAAGAAGACTGTACCTCATAAATGCGAGAAACACTACATACCAATTAAAAAGCTGACAATCTCGAAGGTAAGCACTGCCCACCCTACATCAAATGCTGCTATTGACTATTTTAGCTAAAATGGCTATATTAGACTTAATATCTAGTATTGTTACCTAAAAAGTCATGAAAACCCTTGGAGCATCTGAGGCAAAAAACCGTTTTGGTGAACTGTTGGATTTAGCTCGAAGAGAGCCAGTAAAAATTACTAAAAAAGGGCGTAATGTTGCTGTTGTTATTTCTATAGAAGAATTTGAAAGGTTCTTAGAGTTAGAAGAGGAACTTATAGCTATTAAAGCTAAACAAGCACAACAAGAAGGATTTATTGGGCTGTCAGAAAGTGAGGAGCTGTTGGAGGATATTATGAATGCTTAGGCTTAAAGGGAGCAGGGAGCAGGGAGCAGGGAGCAGGGAGAAGAAAATTGAAATTTAAGGTACTTCATCACGTATGATAAACGCGCTAAGTTACCAAGTTCAAGAATAAATTATAGAAATATTACTGATTGCTACCCCACCGCAGCACTCAAACGCGATCGCACTCAATTTTCAAGAACATAAATCCTAGGGTTGCCAGTGCTCGAAACCGATCGGATTAGCTTGTCATCGGGGTAAAACACGCGATCGCACTAAATTTTCAAGAAGATTAAGCGTAGGGTGGGCAGTGCTCGAAACCGATCAGATTAGCTTGTCATCGGGGGAAAACACTGCCCACCAAAAGTAAATTATTAGGAAAGAATAGTAGGGTGGGCAGTGCTCGAAACCGATTAGATTAGCTTGTCATCGGGGGAAA
>NZ_JAAHGN010000277.1:0-7705 GCF_010672485.1 Moorena sp. SIO2C4
CAACCCAAAACTTCAGCAATTTCTAACTGTGTTTTTCCACTATTCAACAACAGCAAAATTAAAATACGTTCTCTAATATTTCCATTTTCTTCTATTTTTAAGGCTTTTTGAAGTATTGTTTTTTGCTGTCAGATAATTTTTTGCTGGCATATTTCCTATTATTGGGTTATTTATTAATTTTTATTATACCAATTTAAATGCCGAACAGCTTATTGTTTCAGATATCTTTGAAGGAATCGTTCCAAATCGTAGTTGGAGTATTCGCTCCAAGTTAGCACGACGTTCTTGTTGAATGCCTTCTAATATCCCCTCTTCTCTACCCTGTTTTATGCCCTCTTCTCTGCCCCTTAATTCTCCGACTGCCTCTGCCCCTTCTAGCATACTAATTTCATACCGTTTATCTTCCAGATATTTCTGATAGGCTGCCTTTTCTGTATTTGGTAGACTCTCAATCCTCAGGTTTTCCTTGGCTTGGGCTAATCCCCTGGCTTGGAAGTCTTCCTTGATTTCACTATTTTTTAGGAAATATATCCATTCATCCAAACTGTTTCTGGTCACATCATTAAACTGTTTGACTCTCAAGATGTAATATTCCGGAAATATCTGGTACACCTGCTCAATTTTGAACAACTCCTTCTGGAGATTTGATGGCTCTAGTCTATCCTGGATATGACGTCCGATAAAATCTAATTTTCCCTGATAAATGTAATCTTGTCCTTGGCCGAGGGGAAAGTAAACTATATTAATGGAGTAGACTTTTTTGACTTTACTATAAGGCTCTCCTTTATCCAGATATTCGGTAATCAGAGTCGAAACTCCAAATAACATCCGCTGAAAGTAATCATTTTCCGAACTATTTTGAACTTCCACCAGCAATAACTCCCCAGCACTATTGAGAGCTAGAATATCCACCCGGTTGAGTTTATTGTCTTGTGTCCCTCGATTACTTTCGCTTTCTAATATCGATTCAATGGTAATCACTTCCCCGAGTAATTCGCTGATAAAGCCTTCGAGGACAACATAATTAGCTTTATCTCGCAGTTGTTTTTTGATCGCCCAGTCAAAGCGTATGTGTGTTGCTGCCATGATTAGTCTTGCTATCTACAAGCACTATGCCATCTCGACTTAATTTGATTATACTGGATCAGTGGCTCAGTCCTGAGCAATGGTCTTTAGACAAACCTAGCCAAGAGGGATTAAACTGAAACAATAAGCAATAAGCGAATTTTATCCATTTGAGTTGGTTACCGTGAGAGAGATTTTAAAGGTTATTCTTCCTCAACTGCGTCAGCACTTCGAGAAAATTTACAACGATATGAGGGGATTCGGGTCTCGTCAACATTGGGACTCTACCCCCCGATTCATAATGCGATGTTCCGTTCGCGAACGCAAACTAGAATCGAGTGAAATAATATTCAGGGGTAATCCCTGATGGCTGAGTCTTGTTAAGATGCCATGTTCCGTTCGCGAACGCAAACCAGAGTCGAGTGAAATATGTTGACGGCTGACGGCTGAGTCTTGTTAAGATGCGATGTTCCGTTCGCGAACGGAACAAGGAACAGCTTCGCGATCGCATTAGACAAATGACCAATGACTACTGATTAATGACTAATCAAGGGATGATCCCTGACAGCTGAGAGCTGAATGTTTACCTGATCAGTGTTTTTGGCGATATCCTTTTAAAAAAACTATAATCAATCTACCATAGCTAGAAAATTGACTAATTATTTGGTCCTAATTTAGGATAGTATAATCTAGGGGAGTAAGATTAATGAACAATCAAATTATTGATCAAGTATTGTACAACCACAAACTTTATATTGATGACCTATTACAAGATTTGCATAAATTTGTTATTCAAATCAATAAACCGGAATTACAGTCAAAAATAAGGACGATACAAAAAAATAGTAATGAACCGTTTTTGTTAGTTATTGTTGGAGAAGTAAAAGCCGGAAAAAGTAGCTTTATTAATGCCATAATTCAAGAAAAAATTTGTCAAACTGATGTTGAGCCATGTACGGATGTTATTCAAAAAATTGTTTATTCAGAGGAGCAGTTTGAAAAAGAAATTAGCCCAACGTTACGAAAAATTGGTTTACCCATTGATATCTTGAAAACTTTATCAATTGTCGATACTCCTGGAACGAATACGATTCTGGAAAACCACCAAGAGATTACTGAAAACTATATTCCTAACAGTGATTTAGTGTTTTTTGTCTTCTTCGCTAAGAATCCCTATCATAAAACAGCTTGGGAACTCCTGGATTATGTTAGTGAGCAATGGCGTAAAAAAGTAGTCTTTATACTTCAACAGTCTGATTTAACTAAACCAGAAGAATTAAGCCGAAATACTCAGAGAGTTAAAGACTATGCTAGTCAACGACATATTGAGTCTCCTATAGTTTTTGCGACATCAGCGGAATTAGAAAACAATGGGAATGAGGAGGGGAGTGGGTTTAGGGAAGTGAGAGGATTTATTAATGATATGGTTACCGGTGGGGAGACTTACAAAATTAAACTTAAATCAATTAGCGATCGCACTCAAAACGTGATTGATGAATTAGAGCATGAATTAAAATCTATCCAACGGCAACTAGAGCTGGATAAATCATCAGTAGAACGAATCAAAACTAAACTAGCTGTCGGTGAAAAAAAGTCTCAAGATGACATTACTAAACTGGTGGATAAGTTGGCTGCCAACTATGATCTAGTTGCTGAGCAAATAAAATCTGATTTTAGCGCTGGTTTCACCTTTCCTAAACTAATCAATAAGTCCGTTGTTGGTACCGTTAAGAAAAATGCCTCAATCCAAGCCTGGATCGATCAGATCAAGGCTAAGTATGAACCAGAGCTACAGCTCTCGTTAGAAGAAACCTTAAAAGAGGGGACACTCCATTTTTTAGGGGATATTAAAAACCTAATTGATTCGTTAATACAAGATTTGGAGACTATCCAGAATTATTCCAGTAATAGCAATCTATCTATCCGAGTTATGGAGCGCCGTCATGAGGTGTTTGAAGACGTTAAGCAAAAAGCGTCTAAGCTCCTTGAAGATGCTGAGTTTATCAATTCCTTAAAATCAAACGCTAGTGGAGTCGCTACCAATATATTAGGTGGAGCGGCAGTAACAGTAATTGCTGGCCTATTTATGGCGATAACGGAAATAGTAATATTGGATCTTATCGGTGCTGCGTTTGCCGGAGTTGGAATTTTAGTCTCCGGGGGAGCGCTTTATCTGAAAAGAAGAATGATAATTAGCAAGATTGGCAAAAAATTAGAGAGTGATAAAACTAAGTTGATATCTGATATTCATCAGCAACTTACCTTAAAGTGTACTCTGATTTATGAAGAAATTAAAAGAGTATTTGGAGATTTAGACGATTATGTTGAAAAAGAAGAAGAAGGACTAGAACCAATCCTTAAGGACTATAGAACAATCCAGAGCAAGGCTAGAGATTTATTAGTGATTAGTAATGATTAATGGTTATTGGCCGTAACTATTGGGTTATGGCCGATGAATCTGTTCACTATTGCTGGCACAATCATAGTTGTTGAGGCCAACATCTAGAGTACTCATGCCCTGAATAGCTTTAACTGGTAGCTGTATTGCTAGCTTTACTGGTAACTGTACTGATCTCTCAATCAATCCCAAAATCTACTAAACATCACGGGGGAGCACTGTGGCTGTGGTAGTTCTAGCAACTTTAGCTATAGAAAGGCTATCAAATGTGATAGTATAACCTTGAGTGAAAAATTGGGTAGTTTCAGGGGTGAGGTCTATACGCCTCTAGCTTTAGATACGGGGTTAGTCTGACCCCTCACTTAAAAGAATTGAGCTTTTAAAGTATTGAGCGATTCGGCGTTTTATTTCTTTTATTTATGTTATAATGCTATGGCTGGCCTACCACAGGTGAAAATTCGTCGGTATCACCAATTAATCTACGACGTAAAGCGATGGTAGTAGCAAGGGAGCGAAAAACCCTTAAAACGCATGGACTCGACAGAGTACCGACCAAAGCGCCAAAGTTAGTTTTTTTAGTGAAAGGTAGGGCGGGGCACGCCCAAACCCTGGATGACTTATTCCAGTACGCTTGTGGAGATCAGACCGCTGGGTACACTTGCTCAAACTAGATAATACGTTTGTACACGGTTATTCGGTGCGAGGAACGGCAAAACCCTTGTGTATTAAAGTCAGTTCGTCGAAGCAAGAATCCCCCGGCATAAGCGCCGTGGGGAGTGTCAATGTAAGCCTAACTTGGTCAACTTAGACCAGACTTAGCTATATAATAAGGTATTTTTGACTCTAACTCAGGAGTCCCAGGAGGGATATGAGCAGCACAGATAGCAATAAAGACAAGGAACTCCAATTCACTGCTAAAGGAACTGGATCCTCTGGATACATCGATAGGAAACAGCTGAGCGTAAAGCCATTACCCCAAAATCGTCCTATTGCTACAAATGTTAGTGAAGGGACAGATGAACTAATGGGCTATCTTGACTAAGGGATTACTTGTCTGGTAAACCAGTGCTTCCGGGTGTGGTTAAGTCGTTAGTGTCTACAGTGTCATCTTTAACACTTCACCCGGATTAAGCGTGTGCTAGCGCCATACTAACGTTCTAAAACCCCTCAGCATAACGCTTCAACTCCCATGCCATTCGTTTAATACCTCGTAACTCATCCTCTCGGATAAACGGTAGAAACACCCGAGACAATATACCGGAATAAGAGTGTTTGTGGACGTATTTGGTACGACCCACTCCTATTTCTTGCAAATCAAATACACATTCACTACGAAAGCCAGGGATAGAAGACACCCAACTTAGACACACACCAGGCTGAAGTTGTGTCACCAATGGCTCAAATTCTGTCTCTTCTTCATTGGGAAGCCGTCGCAGCGACAGAAAGACTTCTTTCCCCTGCTCAAACCGTAAAGTTGAGTCACAATCAAACAGAAATGTGTTCCAGTACTTCCACTGCTGTTTATGGAACAAAATTTGCCAAACCTTCTGCCTTGGGACATTGATCTCAATGTCAGTATAGAGACTTGTCATGTTAGTAAATAGCAGTTTTACCGGCTTCAAGTACTGTTATTTTAGATTATGGTAAATGGGAAAGCATAGAAGGGTGGACTACACACAATAATAACACGGATGCACGGATGACTTAATCCATGCCCTAAATCCGCTGTTTGATATTATTAGTTATCAGTATCTTATGTCTACTGGTTCCTTTGAAAAAAACAGTTTGGATTGGCAGTTGCAGCTGCTGCAACGACAATTCGGGGAGTGGTGGGAGCTGACAATGTCTCAGGTGCCTCTTGACCAACCCCAAAGCTCACTGCCATCTTGGTTACTGTCTCCTATACTAGGCCAGGGGATTAGGATAACGTTTTGGTTACTTGTGGCTGTAATCCTAAGCTGGCTAGGGGTGCGACTGATCAGAGCATTACATCCTTATATTATTTCTTATTACCAACAACTTACTCAAGCTGCAAACAGAGTGACAAAACGACCAGTTCGAGAATTATCAGTGGTCAATTGGTGGGAGCGATCGCAAAACTATCAGCAGCAGGCTAACTACAGGGAAGCCTGTCGTTGCTTGTATATGGGGATGTTGCAGCAATTACACGATACTGGCATTGCCCCTCGCCATCCTAGTCGCACGGATGGAGAATATCTACAACTCATCCAGCAATTACCGCAACCTAAACCATACCAAATCTTACTGATCACCCACCAGCAGTTGTGTTTTAGTAACGCCGAAGTCTCTAGTCAGGTTTTTGAACGGTGCAAGGAGGCTTATCAACAGATGAAGGTTGTTCGCGTAGCGTGGCCGAAAGGCCAAGGATAAAGTATGTTCGCGTAGCGTGGGTGAAAGGCCAAGGATGAAGGATGAAATTTCCTAAGCGTCGGTTAGGGGTAATTAGTGCGATCGCAATCGTGGTACTAATGATGATTACCCTGGTAGCTGCTCCAGCTAATAATAAAATCAATAGCGGTTCTACTTACAGCCGCGCTCCCTATGGCTATGGCGCTTGGTACGCTTACATGGCAAAACGGGGAACTCCTGTACAGCGTTGGCAAAAACCCTTTGAGGATTTAGCGAATCAGACGGATGCTCAAGGCTCGGTTACCTTATTGCGTGTCACTAGTTGGTTGACAGTAGATGCTATTTATGGTAAAGAGCGAGAATGGATTAAACAGGGCAATAGGATGGTGATTTTGGGAGTCAAGCAGCCGGTTACTGACGCTGCTTTTAGTACTCTCCAAGAGGCTTCCACGGGAAAGGTTAAGGTTAACACCAGGCGGCGATACAAGGGTAATCAGGGGAAGAAAATTTTAAGCGATCGCTTTGGTGCTGTGGTTTGGGAAAAGCCTATTGGTGATGGTAGAGTTATCTTTGCCACTACATCGGATCTGGCTGCCAATGCCTATCAGGACTTTCCGGCTAACTATGAATTATTAGCCCAACTGGTTACTCCCTTGAAAGCAGAGGGGAATTTAACTAAGCAAAATCCCGTTTGGGTGGATGAATACCTCCACGGTTACAAAGATGTAGATGTGATCAAGCGAGAGGTAGGTGAGACTCTATTCAGTTATTTAGCGAAAACCCCTCTGTTGCCAGCCTTTATCCAAGGATTAATCATTCTTCTGGTTGCCATCTGGGCTCTGAATCGCCGCTTTGGACAACCATTGACCTTATCTGAACCAGTGGTGGATAACAGCGAAGCCTACATCCGAGCATTAGCAGGTGTTTTGCAAAAAGCAGGCAGCAGTGAGTTTGTGTTGGAAGTTGTGGGAAAAGACGAACAACTGCAACTGCAAAAAGCACTGGGATTAGGACAGACTCTGCTTGAGGATCAAGCTCTAATTGATGCTTGGGTTGAGCAAACTGGACGTCCAGCTACAGAACTGAAACAATTGCTGGAAATTCAATCTAGTAAACGTCGTATTAGGGAGTCAGACTTACTAAAATGGTTGGGAAAATGGCAGCAAATTCGTGTTGATTGATGGGATTATCAGAACTGCCCGATTGTGTAAACTACCGCATACCAAGCTAACTAATCCCAACCCCAATCAACCAGAGTTTGCCCATGCTATTGTGGTACCACGAAAACTGTCCCACAGGATAGCGAATCAACCCAAATGAGCAATGATATCCCTGTCTTGAACCGCCTCAAGCAAACCCTTGGCAAAATAATTGTCGGTCAATCCACCCTAGTCGAACAGTTACTCGTAGCGTTGCTTAGTGGTGGACATGTCATTATTGAGGGGGTACCAGGAACCGGTAAAACCTTGCTTGTCAAAGTTTTAGCAAGGCTAATCCAAGCCGAATTTCGGCGGATTCAGTTAACCCCAGATATTCTACCATCGGATATTTTAGGAACCAATATCTTTGACCTGAATACCCGCAACTTTACCCTCAAAAAGGGACCAGTCTTTACTGAGATTTTGCTAGCTGATGAAATTAACCGCACCCCACCCAAAACCCAAGCAGCGCTGCTAGAGGCAATGGAAGAGCAGCAAGTCACCTTGGACGGGGAAACATTGCCCCTATCTGAATTGTTTTGGGTGATTGCTACCCAAAACTCTCTAGAATTTGAAGGCACCTATCCCCTACCAGAAGCTCAGTTAGACCGATTTTTATTCAAGCTGGTAGTGGATTACCCAGATGCAGCGGCAGAAAAGCAAATGTTGATCA
>NZ_JAAHGN010000278.1:0-7704 GCF_010672485.1 Moorena sp. SIO2C4
CTCATTTCTTAGAATGCGATCGCGTATGGTCTTCAAGTGCTCTGGCTTATCCTGAGATACCCAATTGTCAATAATCTGGGTACGGGCAACCTGTTCAACTCCAGTTCCCCCATTCTCGACCATTAACTTACACAACTTCTGGGTCAGAAACGGTTGTCCCCCCGTCCAGGTCAATATCTCAGCTAACACCTGTTCCGGATTATCCAGTTTTCCTACTAAACCAGGGAGCAGTGGTGCTTTCGCTTCTTCAAAGGTAAAGCCAGTCAGGTCAATATCCCGACCAATATTAAAGGGAGTGCGCTGTTTATCCTGAATCAAATCCGCTGGAGTTGCTACTCCCAGCAAGCAAAAATTCAGCCGCTTGTAGGCAGGATTTTCCGCTCGTTTGTTATAACAACTGCGAATAAAGGCAAAGAAATCATCTTTAAACTCTACCTTGATAATACTGTCAATTTCATCCAGGAAAATCACAATATTTTCTGGAATCTCTAACAACAGCACCTCTTCAATAAACTCACCCAACCACATGACTGGCGAGAGTTGCTTACGCTCTCGTAACCAAGGTAAAACCTTGAATTTATCTGAGAGCTTAAAACTATTTACCAGAGTCTTAATTAAGCTAGCATACCATTGCTCTGACGTTACGTAATTGCCAATTTGGGTAACATCAACAGAAGCACAAGCTACTCCCCTATCTATTAGTCTTTGCATGGTTTTTACCCGCAAACTAGATTTACCCATCTGTCGCGAGTTGAGCACATAACAAAATTCCCCAGCCATCAAAGCATCAAAAATTTCCGTATCAGCTTTTCTGACTGCATAAGTAGCAGCATTGTTAGGTAAACTTCCGCCAACTTGATAGATTGTTGGTTGGTTGGTCATGATTGGGAAGGGAGTAGGGAATAAAGAAGCTATCAGCTATTAGCTATCAGCTATCAGCTATCAGTTATCAGCTATTAGCTATCAGTTATCAGCTATTAGCTATCAGTTATCAGCTATCAGTTATCAGCTTAAGCGCTACGCGCACGCGATCGCGTTCAGCTTAAGCGCTACGCGCACGCTACGCGAACAGTTTTCACTTTTCACTTTTCAACCAACGGCTGACCGCTGACCGCTGACTGCTGACCGCTGACTGCTTACATTCACTATAAAATCCTGTCACTAAAATACTGACGATACAAATTATATCTCGGAATACAATCATTACCGATTGCTCTGACTAATCCCAGACTTTCTAACAGATAGGTTTCTTTATAATCCAGGCGCACTGCTTGAGTAGTTGTCAGTAATTTTTTGAAAGCGTTTAGTAAATCGGGATGGAGCATGAGATTATTTAAAAGTTCTCGCAAATGATGGCGATAAATCCCTGATTCTGTCGGGGCGGTTTCTAACAGATGCTCCATGGTGATGTTGCTATTTTTGCTAAGAGTAGAGAAAGCTAACTGTAATAAATAAGGATGTCCCCCTACCATGCTCATTAATTTGTGTACTGAATTAACGGATAAATTTAAGCCATAAAATTTCGCCAAATCCTGAACCTGATTCAAAGTAAAATCAGTTAAATCTACAGGATATCCTACATTGAAAGGCGACTTATTGATAGCCAATTCAATATAAACTTCCGTAGAATAAACCACTATCAATCGCAGTCTTTTCCAAATATCATAAAATTGGCCATTTTCATGCCAACTACGCAGCAAAGTAAGAAACCCTTCAGCAACTTGTTGATGAGGAAAAACTCGCTCCAGGTTATCGAGACATAAAACTAAAGGACTCTCTGAAGAAACCAACAAATACTCTTCAAAGTAGGTGCTACACTTTACTTCAGTGGTGAACAAACTATCGTCCCAATAATTTGGCAACTCATTGGGCAATTTCAATTTTTGAGCAACCCGCACACAAAAAGACTGGAAAAATATCTCCAAATCATGGCAAGGGAATTCATTCAGATTCAAATAAACCGTGCGATAACCCTTAGATTTAGCATAATCAAGAATCCGATGACTGAGTAAGGTTTTCCCCATCAGCTTCGGTGCTTTAATCCGAATTAGCGCCCCTGGTTGTAAACTCTTTTGATAACACTCAGTATCTTGGGGACGTTCTATATAAAAGTCTCCAACTTGAGCGGTTGTCTGTTGTTGATTATTAGTGCTACTTGTGTTATTATAGTTGCTATTATTATTTGGTAATTCAATACCGAGTAATGTGAAAAATTCTGGTATAGACTGAGGGCGATCGCTAGCCACCAAGTTCATGCCATGGAGAATGGCTCGATTTATGCGATCGCTAATCTGGGGATTAAAATCCTTTGGTGGTGGTAATACAACTCCATCAGCCCGATCCTCAGCGGCTACTGGTTTCTTTCCAGTTAAAAGCACATACAAGGTAGCGGCCAAAGCATAGACATCGGTGTAGGGACCCTGTTGCCCTCGCCACTCATATTGTTCCAGAGGAGCATAGCCAGGAGTCCGCCCACACAGATGAGTTTGGGTAACCCCAGGGACAAACTTAGTAGCAATACCCAAATCAATCAACACGGCACCAGAACCATCTTTCCGGACCATGATGTTATTGGGTTTAACATCCCGATGGAGCAATCCTTGCTGATGAATATCCCAGAGGGCGCTACCAATTTGCCCAATGTAAAGCAAGGCTTGCTCTTCCGAAAGCACACCCTGCCGTTTCACCAGATCCGACAAGGTTTCCCCATCGATGTATTCCATGATCAAGCAGGGCAAATCACCTTCTCGGATGATTTCTTCAGATAAACGGACTAGATGAGTATTTCCACAGCTACATTGGGCTAACTTTACCGCTTCGTTGGCAAAAATTTTCCAATATTCTAATAAATTATCTTGGCGGAGTACATGATTAACGATAGTTTTAATAACAATGCGATCGCCTGTTTTAGTTCGGGCTAAATACGTAATACCCAGCCCACCTTGTCCTAGTTTTTTTTCGATGGTATACTTCCCGTTCTGTAGCCGATAACCAGGGGGCCAGGTATGATTAGTTACGCCGTAGCTGTGGTTAGGTGGCTGAGTAGTTGAGGGAGGTTTGTAGGGAGCATAAGGCTCTGCCACAGAAACAGCTATTGGTTGTGTGGTGCTGCTATGACCATTTTTAGGGGAATTAAACCAGCGTTTAACCGCATTATTTAACCGCTGCTTGAATTTCCCACACACTGACCGATGGTTATGAGTCTTCATCTGAGATGCCCAACCTATCCAGGATATTAATTTCGGTAGGGTTTATCGTAAGCCTATGGGCTACGCGCACGCTACTTGAGGTGCTATCAGCGTGTCGCGTATCAGCTGAGTGCTTACGGTTTGTTTTTCCACACAAATAATTCTAGCGTTTTTAATAATTATCAAAGCCATTTGATTTACTTCACCTTACTTCATACTCCTACTCCCTAGGTAAGCAATAAGCTATCAGCATATCTAGCCAATGCACACTATGGGCAATTTTTTCTTGCGCTTACCCTAGAATGCGATCGCGTCCATATACCATTTACCGGAAAGTGGAATAGAAACCAAAAACTAAATTTTATGTTATAATGCTTGTATATACAAAAAGTATATACAAATTAATGGAATTTGAATGGGACGAAAACAAAAACCGACAAAATAAGCAAAAACATGGCATCAGCTTTGAAGAAGCACAGGAAATATTCTTTGGAATCGTTTTTACGTCAATTGATGAACGATACGATTATGATGAAATCAGAGAAATTAGCATCGGTTCCATACAAGGCGTTGTCATTGTCACCGTAGCCCACACTGAAAGAAACAGCAAAATTCGCTTAATTTCTGCTCGAAAAGCTACCCCTAAGGAAAAGAGAAAGTATTATGAGTATCTCGCCCAAACGACTTGAAGAAATCAAAACTATTCCTGACTCTGCCATTGATACCTCAGATATACCTGAGTTAGACGATAATTTTTGGGAAAATGCCAAAATAGTTAAACCGATTACTAAAAAAGCGATTTCTATTCGCTTAGATAGTGACATCATAGACTGGTTCAAAAGTCAAGGAAAAGGCTATCAATCATCAATTAATAACGTTCTTCGTACTTATGTTAATCATCAACGACAGAAAAGTAATCATTGATGGTAAAATTATTCCCTTCATGTCAGCTAATTCGTAAGCTATCAGCTATCAGCGTGTCGCGTATCAGCTGACCGCTTACGCTAATTTTAGCCGACATATCCCCTATGGGTTATACCAGTCATAAACTACAATTGAACCAATATACCACTACGCATTAAGATGTTTAACATTGTCTTGATGCAGTCGCTCCTAAACTCCGAAACGTAAGTAATCGCTGACTTCTGACTTCTGACTTCTGACTTGCGCGTAGCGCTATACCTAATGCGATCGCACTGATCTAAATCCGCACTTCTCGCTAACGTTGTTAATTACCAACAGAGGTTAGGATTTGGATAATAAAAATTTAAGGAGTAAACGGTGTTCAGGAGTAGTGATAGTTCCAATTGGCAGTGGTATTTGTCCAAGCAGCTAACCCCCTTGATCGGAGATTTAACCAGAGTCAAATCTAATCCTATCGATCTCAAGACTATTGTAGTTAGTACCTTAATCGGGCTTTTGCTCAATTCTCTACCATGGTTACCAGCTGCTAGTGCTCAAACGGTGCAACTGGGAGTAGTTAAGAGTCGGGATAATCAAGGGCATTGGTCTGGAATTACCGAACGCTTGCATTCAATTGGAGTTAACTACTGTATTGTTGACTTGACTGAAGTTAAGAAAGCCTCTGACTTCCATAACACTAATTTGCTATTTTTGCCTAATGTCGAGTTCCTCCACCCAAAACAATTCCAAGCGTTACAGGAGTGGATTGCACAAGGAGGAAAAGTTATTGTCACCGGTCCGACTGGGTTACTTTCCAAACCTGACATCCGCAAACAATTGCGTGAGCTTTTGGGTGCTTATTGGGGGTTTGCGATGACCCAACCCTCTATCCTCCATCCTTCCCCAGACAGTAACCAAAAATGGGTGCAGGATACTGGCATTACAGGCATCATTCAGGGTGGCACTCTCATTCCTACTGATCTTAATTCCACTACTGCTGCGGTCTGGAGTCAGGTTGACAAGCCCCCTGCTGTAGTAACCTCTAATAATGCTACCTTTTTTGGTTGGCGCTGGGGTATCGATCGCGTAGCTCCGGCAGAAGTCGATAGTGCTTGGTTACGAGCGGCTCTTGGTCGCTATGATGTCCAAGTCACTGATGTCAATGTCACTGATGCCCAACTCACTAGTGATTCATCTACATCATCTCAATCCTCTGATCACTCACCACAACATTGTGGGAATATCGAAACGACTATTGCCCAGAAACAGGTGGAAACAGAAGATGCAGAGTCTGGCAATAACACAGATGCTTCAGCTAAGCCTACCAATTCCCGATTAGCCCCATCACCCAAGCCAGCAAAAGCGCCACCACCAAGATATAGAAGACGAATTCTAACCCTAAAGCAAGCTACTGCGATGGAGCGGGAGTTGGAAAATCTGATTGGTCGGTTTGAAAGTGCTTTGCTAAGAGCCGATGCAGCTAACAGTAATCTGAATTTATCGACAGGCGCTGCTATCGAACAATTTGTCACTGCTGGTGCTAAGCAAGTGTCGGAAACCTCTGAGGAAACAACGGATGAAACTGACTCAGCTACTTACTCAGCTATTGAGGCATTGAATCAGGCCAGAGTGGGTTTGGAAAATTATCGTCGAGCAGTGGCTCGCAGGGAGTATCAAAAGGCTAGTCAGCTGTGGATGACAGCACGAAATACCCTGTGGGAAAACTACCCAATTGATCGTAAACTAGCCCAGTCAGAGATTCGAGCAATTTGGCTAGACCGGGGTACTATTGTTAAGGCGAAGTCTGAAAAAGATTTAGCTAAGATTTTTGACAAATTGGCTACAGCTGGTTTTCACACCATCTTTTTTGAAACGGTTAACGCTAGTTATACGATTTACCCGAGTGCGATCGCACCAGAGCAAAATCCCTTGGTTGAAGGATGGGATCCCCTAGAAGCAGCAGTCAAGTTAGCCCATGAACGAGGGATGGAATTGCACGCTTGGGTTTGGATGTTTGCTGCAGCTAACCAGCGTCACAATGCGGTTTTAGATCAACCAGCAGACTATCTCGGACCAGTGCTATCCAAGAATCCAGACTGGGCAATCTTGGATAACGAAAAACGTGTGTTTCACAAAAGAACTAGAAAGGCATTTCTTGACCCGGCTAATCCGGAAGTGCGGGATTATCTAACTAAGCTATTGGAAGAGATAGCCAGCCGCTATGAAGTGGATGGGATTCAACTCGACTATATTCGCTACCCGTTTCAAGACCCCAAAGCTGGTCATACCTTTGGCTATGGTAAGGCAGCCCGTGAACAGTTTCAGGAATTGACCGGTGTTGACCCCATTGAGATTGACCCAAGGAATCAGAAGTTATGGCGACAGTGGACAGATTTCCGTATAAAGCAAATTGACACTTTAGTCAAGTCAGTGTCACAGATGCTGCGCCAGAAACGTCCCGACTTGATTATATCTGCTGCTGTATTTGCCATGCCTCGGGAAGACCGATTGCAAAAAATCCAACAAAACTGGGAAGATTGGGCATCTCGGGGTGAGATTGACCTGATGGTACCGATGACTTATGCATTGGAAACGGAAGAGTTACAGAAATTAGCCCAGCCATGGCTAAAAAAATCATCCCTCAGCTCAGCGTTAGTTTTGCCAGGGATTCGTCTATTGAATTTACCCGATATTGTAGCTGTTGACCAAATCCAACTGCTGCGAGATTTACCAGCTCCTGGCTATGCCCTATTTGCAGTAGAAAATCTCAATGATAATCTCAGGGGTATCTTGACACGCACTCAAGGAGAACAAGAGGCTACCACTGAAATACAAGTACCTTACCGTCAACCGTTCCTAACTGCAGCAGAACGTTATCAGGCTCTGCAACAGGAATGGAGTTTTATGTTGGCAAATAATCAAATCGTGATTGGAGAACCAGACCTTTCAGACTGGGGACAACAAGCCGATACCCTTTCCCTGTTGCTGAATCGACTAGCGGACAAGCCATCCATGATGAGCTTGCTATCAGCACAATTGTCCATGTCATCCTTCCGTACTCGCTTTCAGACGTGGATGTTTGGACAATCAGTTGAGCAACCGTATCAAGTCCAGGTATGGGACAACCGTCTGGAAACGATCCAACGATTATTGCGCTATGGTGAGCGGACGCTCAAAAATCGACCATTAGCTGGCAGGGAAACGGCCACCAATGAAGTGGACATCACTGAAGGTCTCGATCCATAGACGAGCACCACAAGATAGTGGGTTATCCGGGTTATAGACAATGCGGCACGGGCCAAGGATTTCTACCTGGTTGCCGTATATATTGTTGCCGCTTCGTTTTACCGAAATCACTGGCTTCCGTTCTTCGGGGCTTTTGTGGATATTCGAGCCAATGTTATTGCGGTTGACATTGATCTTAGCTAAAGCCGGAGCACGATTAGTGCGCCATTTCCCTTTTGGTCCTCTAGTGCCTTTCGTGATTTGGGGCAGATTGTTGAACAAGGGAATAATCCAGAATTTCTCACTTTTATAAGCACCCCGAACCCGACCCTTCTCTAGAAGTTGGCGCAATCGCCGAGAAGAAATACCTAAGAGAGATGATGCTTCA